>DAOOQH010000150.1:0-8978 GCA_035388625.1 Chitinophagaceae bacterium
GAATTATTGGTGGGTGTTGGTGTTTCATCCAACACAAAATCTTTTTTAATTTCAAAAAATACTCGCCATTCAAATTAGATCTTGAAAAAGATTTTGTGTTGGATGAAACACCAACACCCACCAATAATTCTTGACTAACACTATCCTTCAAAATCCCTTTTAAAGTCGTATTCTGACAAAAAGTATACATAGGAAAAAATAAAAATAATAGGTTCACAATCCGTTTCATCTTCTAATAATTTTGAGTAAAGTAATAAATGATTATCTTTAAAAAAATATTTTATATGAAAAAAATTATTCTTCCTCTATTATTTATAGTATCGTCTGCATCATTAATGGCCCAAGTCTGTGTTCCTGGTGCGGTTACTGCTCCTAAAAATGCCTATATTCTGCCAGACAGTGCAACCAATTTTGCCAATGCTTGTCCAGGTACCTACTACGAACAAATTTTATATATTAAAGCTGCTAAAGACACCGCTATCACCGTTACAACGCCAATAGCTGGGGTAATTACTGCCGATATTGATTCATTTGTTGTTGATGCAAATATTATAGGCCTACCTTCTTATTTAACTATTGAAAGTGTTCCAACAGCTTTATTGCCAGCAGGTTCAGGATCACCTAAAAGCGATTATACAAGAATGGTGATTCCTGGTGATTCGTTAGCTTGTGCAAAAATTAGTGGCATGGTTCCAGTCGGAACGCCACCTGCAACACTGAATTTAACCGTTAAATTAAGAGTTTATACAAGTAATTTACATAGCACCAATATTGCGCTCGAACTTGGAATTCCAACAATTTATCCAGGCCGCAAAACAGATACATTGACAAATATTAATGATTATCGAATTATTGTTTTTCCAACCCCATGCTGGCCTACTTCAGTGAATACAGTAAATACATCAAATTTTAATTTGGTTGGCAATATTCCCAATCCAGCAAATGACCAAACACAAATTGTGTTCGAAAGTAACCTATCAACAACTTATCAATTGAAAATTGTGAATGCTGTAGGAGAAATTGTATTAACTAAAGTAATTCAAGCAGAAAAAGGAATGAATTATGTATCGCTACAAACAAATGAGTTAGCAAGTGGCATCTATATTTATTCTTTAACAGATGGTAAAAATTCTGTGAGTAAGCGAATGCAAATTCTTGATTAATCGATTATTATTTGAATCAGATAAATAGAGAAATTCCTTTCATCTTTTATTGGATTGAGTATATTTACTGCCAATAATAATTGTTATGAGTGAAATAATTTCTACATCAAAAGCACCTCAAGCCGTAGGCGCTTATCCTCACGCTCGTAAAGTGGGCAATTTACTTTTTCTTTCAGGCATTGGACCTCGAACGCCTATTACAAATGAAATACCTGGTTTAACTTTAGATAAGAATGGTAATTTCTTAAGTTTTGATTTTGAAGCGCAATGCCGAAGCGTATTTGAGAATGTAAAAATTGTTTTAGAAGAAAGTGGAAGTCAATGGAATAATTTAGTTGATGTCACTGTTTTCCTTGTGAATATGAAACGTGATTTTCATGTTTACAATAAATTGTATGCTGAGTATTTTAAAGATGCGCAACCATGTAGAACTACGGTTGAAATAAACAGCCTACCAACTCCCATTGCAATTGAATTGAAATGTATTGCTACAATTTAGATCTTGTCAATAGAATCTGATTTCTTCTTTCATCTTGACTTGAAATCCAGAGGCGCTTCTGCAAACTTTGGGTTTACTTTACCACCTCGGTAATACATGATCCGATACAACCATTCGGCATTTGAATATGAAGTAATGTTGCAATAGTAGCAGCGATATCAGTCATGTTCACATTTCGCTTTGTTGTTCCTTTATTGATGCCCCATCCAAACCACAACATTGGAATATGCGTGTCATAAGGATTCCAAGTTCCGTGCGTAGTACCTGTTGTAGCATAGGCATCAAACCATCCCGGATTTAAGAGCAATAATATATCACCACTTCGTTTTGAATTGTAACCATTGATGGCCATTTCTTTTAAGGTAGTTGGTAAAATAGCATTTTGAATTTGATCCATATCAATGGCAAATTGAATTTCATCATGAAAGCTCAACGTTTTTAGTATGTCCTTTTTAATCACTGATTCATCTAATTTTAAACTATCTGCAACTGTATGATTTAACCAAACAAAATTCTCTCCTACTTGCTTAATCAATCTATTTGATTTGTATTTAGCATTTAAAAAAGTATTAAGTTCATCTCTAAGTTTTGAAGAAAATGAAAAGCCAGCAGGAATTTTTTTATCCTTCAAAAATTGAGGATTATGTGCCACACCATGATCAGCCGTTAAAAACAAAGTATAATTTCCTTCACCTACTTGATCGTCTAAATAATTTAAAAAGCTTGCAATATCTCGATCTAAACGCAAATATGCATCTTCAACTTCAATTGAATTGGGGCCAAATTGATGACCAATATAATCGGGAGAAGAGCAACTTATACTTAAGAAATCTGTTATTTCACCTAATCCAAGTTTTTCATTTACAATTGCCTCTTTAGCAAAATCAAATACGATTGAATTGCCATAAGGTGTTTTTTTGATATCACTTAATTTCAGTTTTGAAGTGAGATGTGGAAAATTGGTAGAGGTTTCGCCACTAAACTTGCCTTCATAAGCATTATTATCATTCGTGCTTTGAGTATATGTTTCAATAGGAAATAAGGTAGCCCAATTTTGATCCATATATTGCTTAGCAATATTTTTATTATTAAAAGTAGCAACCCACGATGGAAGTTCTTTGGTATAAAAACTACTCGTCATAAATACGCCGTTTGAATCATCCATCCAATAAGCTGCATTTGCAGTGTGTCCACCAGGCAATATGGAGGCTCTATCCTTAACCGAGATGGCAATGGTTTTTGATTTAAAATTAGTCGCTAATCGCAATTCGTCGGTAATGGTTGAGACTAATAAATTTTTAGGACTCATTTTACCTGCTCGTTGAGTTCCTCCAACTGAAGTCACACTAGCATCATCGGTACAATAAACATCATTGCCTGTAATTTTATCAATCCAATCATTACTTGCAATTCCATGAAGAGCGGGCACACTGCCTGTAAAAATACAAGTATGTCCGGGTGCAGTGTAAGATGGCAAATAATTGATAAACATGTTTTCACAATTATTGCCATTTTGCATCAATCGTTTAAAACCTCCATCCTCATATCTATCATAATAACGATATAAGAAGTCGTATCGCATTTGATCAATCACCAATCCAACCATTAATTTCGGTCGGTTGAAATTTTTGTTGTTCTTCTGTGCGTAAGCATTCAAAGAACAAAGCAATACTAAAGTCAATAAATACTTCATCTATTCGTTATTTAAAATTGATTTGCAAAAATGGTGATTATTAAACTTAGTTACTACTCTTTTTTGTTTATTTTTGCCGAAACTTAATAATAGAATAATATATGGCAGATTTATTTGAGAAATTTTCGAAAAACAAAGGTTCTTTAGGGCAATATCAAGATAAAGCACATGGATATTTTGCATTCCCTCGTTTAGAAGGTGAAATAGGAAATAGAATGATATTTCAAGGAAAGGAAAGAGTAATTTGGAGTTTAAACAATTATCTTGGGTTAGCCAATCATCCAGAGGTACGTAAGGCAGATGCTGATGCTGCATCAAAATATGGTTTAGCATTACCAATGGGTGCACGTATGATGAGTGGAAATTCGGTATTACATGAGCAACTTGAAAATGAACTCGGAGCATTTGTTGGAAAAGAAGATGCCTTTTTATTAAATTATGGATATCAAGGAATGGCGTCTGTTGTAGATTCTCTTTGTAGTCGACGTGATGTGGTTGTTTACGATGCTGAAAGTCATGCTTGTATTTTAGACGGTTTACGCATGGTACCAGCGCATCGTTATGTGTTTAAGCATAATGATATGGAAGATTTTGAAAAGCAAATGGTACGTGCTACAAAAATGATTGAAGAAACGGGTGGTGGTATTTTGGTAATTACAGAAGGTGTATTTGGAATGGCTGGTGATATGGGCAAACTTAAAGAGATTTGCGACTTAAAATCTAAATATGAATTCAGATTATTAGTTGATGATGCACACGGTTTTGGCACTATGGGTGCTACAGGTGCTGGTGTTGGAGAGCATCAAGGTTGTCAGGACAAAATTGATGTATACTTTTCAACCTTTGCAAAAAGTATGGCAAGTATTGGTGGTTTTGTAGCAGGGTCAAAAGATTTAATTAATTATTTTAGATATAATTTACGTTCTCAAATATTTGCAAAAGCCTTACCGATGCCATTGGTAGTGGGCAATTTAAAGCGACTAGAATTATTAAAATCATCGCCAGAATTGCGTGAAAAGTTATGGGCCAATGTTCGTTCATTGCAAAAACAACTAACTGAAAATGGTTTTGATATCGGTAAAACAGATACGCCAGTTACGCCTGTTTATATGCATGGCGGGGTAGCTGAAGCAGCTCAATTAATTATGGATTTACGCGAAAATTATAATATTTTTTGTTCTATTGTTGTCTATCCGGTGATTCCAAAAGGGCATATCATTTTGCGTTTAATTCCAACAGCCGTTCATACAGAAGAGGATATTACTCAATCCATTGATGCGTTTAAAGCTGTTAAACATAAATTAGATAATAAGCTTTATCCTCAAGAGCTTCCGATGATGGCTTAGTGTTTAATTGAAGTTTCACTTTTGTAATTAGAGGTATAGATATTATCTCATTGTGGATGAGTATTTAGATATTCTTTTAAATTAGTCTATCTAATTCTTACTTGTTATGCATTGTTGTATTAAATTTAGGTCTCAATAATATTTATGCGTATTTTTTTCATTGTGCTCTTATTCGGTGCACACTACCTAAGCTATGCTTCAGACATACCTAAATTTGGTAATATTCAAAAATCAGAATTAGAATTAAAATTTTGTGATTTCGAAAAAGATGCGAGTGCAATGATTCTCTATAAAACAAACGATGTGTATTTATTAGATAATTCAACCATTCAAGATATCAAAGTAAGAATTAAAATTTTTTCAGATAAGGCTGAATCCTATTCTAATATCAAAATAAAATATGACCCAGAGGTTGAAGAAACAATTGAAGATATAAAGGGCACGACCTATAATTTAGTTGATGGCAAGATCATTGAAACAGTGTTAAAAAAGGATGCTATTTTCAATGAAGATGGCATAGGTGGCGATAATGCGAAAATTTTTGCAATGCCAGCAATTAAAAAAGGATGTGTTTTTGAATATAAATACCGAATAAAAAGAAGGTATTCTATCCTTTTCCCTTCTTGGTATTTTCAAGATAAACTTCCAACCTTAATATGTCGATACACATCTTTAATTCCGCCAGCTTTTCAATTAAGAGACCGACAATTTGTAAACTTGCCAATTGAAAAGGAAAAGAATGAACGTGGTGATGGTACTGAGCTAAAATATACAATGCGCAAATTACCTGGCTTGCAAGATGAAATTTTCATGAGCTCGCCTTATGATTATTTACAGACAATTCATTTTGAATTAGTTGAATTTTCATCTCGAAATAAACAAAATTATTTCTTTGAGCCAAGTTGGGAGAAGGTTTTACTTTCAATGAAAGAAGGTTTGATAGCTAATTATTTTTATGATCTACTAGATCGAAGAATTTTTGATGATAAAAACTACTATGATAGTTTGGAACTAATAAAATCCCCCATTGAAAAACTAAATTTTATATATCATTATGTTCGATCAAATATGACATGGAACTTTAGTGAAACATTTTATTCTATTAGAGGTCTTAAACATGCTTGGCAAAACAAAAAAGGTTCAAGAGGCGAAATAAATTTGATACTGTACAATCTTCTTAAACAGGAAGGGTTTAAAGTATATCCCATTTTAACCTCAACAAAAGAAGCTGGTGGAATCAATAAATTTTATCCTACAATTCGTCAGTTTAATACCATGGTTACAGAAATTCAAATTGATAATCAAATTTATTATCTTGATGCTAGCTCAAAAAAATGTCCGTACACAATTATTCCACCCGAATTAAATTATACATTGGGATATAAGATATTGCCAAAAAGTTATGAATGGGTAGAAATAAAATCAATCAATAGAAATTATAAAAACACATCAATCATTCTTGCAGAACTAGATGAAGTCAATTCAGTTTTAAAAGGTGATATACAATTTAGCAGTATTGATTATGCTCGTTTAAGACAATCAGAGATTCTAAGTTTAGGAAAAGGAAAATATATTGATTCAATGATTTACTTGAAGAATGGTTTATCAATAGAGGATATTAATCTTAAAAACGAAGAGAACGAATCAAATCCTCTCATACAAACCTTACATTTCAAACAGCAATTACAAAAAACAGATGACTATTTATTCTTTAATTTGAATTATATCCCAGAATTTAATAAAAATCCTTTGCTGACTGAGACTAGATATTCGGATATTGATTTCGACTATTTTCAAAATTATTCTTCTCGAGGCACAATATCGATTCCATCAACTTTTAAAATTGAAAGTATGCCCCAAAATACAACCATCTTAATGCCTGATTCAAGCATTTCCGCAAAACGGATAATTACATTTGATGAGGGAATACTTAGTTATAAAATCGATATAGAATATAATCGACTTAATTACCCATTAGAGGCCTACGCCATACTAAAAGATTTTTATAAGAAGATGTATGATATGCTCAATGAAAATATAGTTATAAAAAAACTTTAAATGATCTTGTTCTCGCAAAGGTTTTTCACGTTCATTGTTTTCATCTTATTTACTTTAAGAGGTGTTTGTCAAAACAACGATACAAGCTTATCAAAAAGGGCTTCGTCCATCGTTTTAAATGAAAGTATTTCGATAGTAGTGAGTGATATTCAAACCGCGAGTCAAACGATTAAAAAGAAAATTAAAATTCTAGATGAGAGTGCCTCTAGCAAGCTCATTTTCACAGAATATATTGACAAGTTTAAAAAAATAGAAAATCTAAAAATCACTGTATTTGAAGATGATGGAATTCAAAAAAGTGCTATCTATTCAGAGAGAGATATTCAAAAAGAAATTTGGGGAGATGGGCTTGTAGATGAAGGTTTTCTGTATTATTTTCAAATACCACATCATCATTACCCAATCACATATGAAATAAGTTGTAAAAAAATTTAAAGGTCTATTGAATTATCCGAGTTATCATTTTATACACCCAAATGAAGAGGTAAAGGAATCTATTTTTACAATTAGTGTTCCAAGTGAACTAGATATCTATTACAAAGCTTATCAGACAAATATCGAACCAACTCGAATTGTAACGAAGAATCAAATTCAGTATACCTGGCAAGTTACAAACCTTGATCCCATTTGGAATGAAAAAGGTTCAGCAGAATTTTATTCAATATCTCCAAGGATTGAAATATCGCCATCAAAATTTAAGCTCGACGGTTACGAAGGTAGTATGAGTTCATGGATTGAATTTAGCAAATGGTATGCTTCACTTGCCTTAGGTGAAAATGTGATTCCAATAGAATTAAAAAAAGAACTTAAATTACTTGTTGCGAGTGAAACCAATGAAATTAACAAGGCAAAAAAAATTTACGAATATTTACAATCAAATTATCGATATGTGCTTATTGCGTTGGGTATCGGTGGTTATAAACCATATGCTGCAAGCAAAACATATCAAACAAAATATGGAGACTGCAAAGCACTCAGTAATTTTATGCAAGCAAGTTTGAGAGAAGTGGGTATTAAAAGTTATCAATGTTTAATCAATGCAGC
Source organism: Chitinophagaceae bacterium (assembly GCA_035388625.1). Classification (GTDB taxonomy): domain Bacteria; phylum Bacteroidota; class Bacteroidia; order Chitinophagales; family Chitinophagaceae; genus OLB11. The sequence continues at coordinate 7,804 of DAOOQH010000150.1, forward strand.
ATATAATGAACTCCCCATTGATACAACCTTTCCTCATAATCATTTTAACCATGTTATACTTTGCATACCACAAAACAAGGATACTATTTGGCTAGAGTGCACAAGCAGTGAGAATGAATTTGGATTTTTAGGGTCATTTACCGAAAATAGATATGCACTATTAACTGATGAGCTTGAAGGAAAATTAGTTCAAACTCCTAAAAGTAACCCACAAAATAATAATTTAAATTCACATTCGATTATAGCACTCAAAGAAGATGGAAGCGCTTCAATAGCCACAAAATTGAATGTCACAGGCGATTTTGTTTCTCGCTTTAAATATTTTTTATTGGAAAGTGATGAGAATCAAAAATTAGAATACTTAATAAATTATTTAAAATATAAACAGGCTGATATAACTACATTTGACACAATTTCAGAGTTCAAAAAAACAAGTTTTAGTTTCGAAACTCAATTCTCAAAATTGCCAAATATTATAACAAATGAAAAGATGTTTTTAGATATTTCAATATTGGATTTGGTTGGGATGAACTTAACCAAATACACAAACAGAAAAACTGAATTTTGTATTGAGTTTCCTAATTGCAAAAAGGATACAACTGAATATCTTCTCCCGGCTGGATCAAAACCAACATTACACAATATAAATTATACATCGGACTCTGAATTTTTCAACTATGAATCTAGTTATATAATGGATACCGATAAGAATTCATTGTCTATTATAAGTTCGTTGACGACAAAAAAACATAGAATTAATGCCAATGAATATGATGCTTTCTATCTTGATTATCAGAAGATTCAAGAACATAGAAATAGAAAAATTATTCTACTAAGATAAGAAGAAGAATTTTTAAATTATATAAATTGAACTAGACGTCACAATATGAATTTGAAATATAAACGCCCTCAACAATCTATTGCAAAATTGCATAAGTCGCAAAATTCATTGAAGGCTTTCTTGTAAATGTAGAACCATTTATATAACCTTGCACTAGCTCAGCTGTTCCTGATTCGCCTTTACAATCAGACACAGTGAGATAAGTTGAACTTACAAGTATACCTGCCTTTTTTACCTCAACAATATGTTTTTTAGTATTGAGCGTTTGGAAATTCATCAAGGCGCTATCTTCAGTTGCGGAGGTAGAGGCATAAAGTTTACCTTTAAATTCACT
>DAOOQH010000151.1:0-8938 GCA_035388625.1 Chitinophagaceae bacterium
TCTGTAACAATTGGGTTTCGATATCGAAATTCAGATGCGTATTCAACCTCAACTGGAATTCGTGCCAATTCTTCAATCAAATATTCCGCAATTAAACCACTATGCCATGAAGTGCCGCAAGCAGTGATAATTATACGTTTTGCATTATTTATTCGAGCGGCAAATTCACTGATTCCACCTAATTTTATCCAACCTTGCTCGGCATTCATTCTACCGCGCATACAATCGAGTATTACTTGAGGTTGCTCATAAATTTCTTTCAACATGAAATGCTCGTAACCTCCCTTTTCAATCTTCTCCAAGTCCATTTCAAGTTTTTGGATATAGGGTGATTTTTGAATATTACCAAGTGTTTTAATATCAAGTTCACCAGATCGGCTTAATACAGCTATTTCTTCATCATTTAAGTAAACAACATTTTTTGTGTATTCAATAATTGGTGAAGCATCAGAAGCTACAAAAAATTCATTTTTTCCAATACCAATTACTAATGGACTACCTTTTCTGGCAACTACTAATTTGTCTGGTTCTCTTTTATCAATCACCACAATTGCATAAGCGCCGATGACCTCATTAAGTGCCACCCTTACAGCTTCTTCAATCGACAATTTATCTTCCTTTTGAATATCCTCTATTAGGTTAACCAATACTTCAGTATCAGTATCACTTTGAAATGAGTAGCCTAACTGAATCAATTCTTGCTTTAATGAATTATAATTTTCAATTATCCCATTATGAATAATGGCTAAATTACCGGATTGAGATAAGTGTGGATGAGCATTTTTATCACATGGTACGCCATGAGTTGCCCAACGAGTATGACCTATTCCAATTGTTCCGCTGATATCTTTATCTTTACTATATGCTTCTAAGATAGAAACCTTTCCTTCTTTTTTAAGGATGTTCAGTGTACCATTTAGCATGGCAACCCCCGCACTATCATATCCTCGATATTCTAGACGTTTTAGACCTTTGATTAAAATTGGATAGGCTTCTTTTGAACCTATATAGCCTACAATTCCACACATAGTTTTATAGTTTATTTATTTTTGTATAAATAATATTTAATTTCGGTTTAAACGCATCCAACTTACTTCCACTACCTGCTAGTATGGTTCGATAAGCAGCTGGAAAGCCAATATTGGCGCCCATAATTTTATATCTAAACATACTATCCTTTTGAGAAATGATTTTCTGAATAGAATAGGTAACGGTAAACTTGTACTCAACATAAGTTTGACCGTCAATGACTTTTTGAGCTCTTTTACCATCCACATAATTTGCACTAGCAAAAGCAGCATAATCTTCTGAAACCTTATCATTTTGGCTAGATGTGTCGGTGCTAAATATCTGTAATCGTGGCACTAACCCATAAATTAATGTATCATTAAAATTTTGAGATTTTGCGGTTGTAAAAACTAATTCTGCCTTATTTACAATCACATTATCGATATTAGTAATGCCTGGAATATGGAAGGTATTCGCTAAACCCGGTTCATTTTGAATAAATAAGAGTGAATCTCCAACTGCGGCATGCGTATTAATGAATTTTTTCGACTCACTGTTTGAATAATCGTGAGTAATAGTATTAAATCGGTTGCAATAGTTTGGATCAAATGAAAATACATCATTGGTAGTATCTTCTCCACCGCCAGATTTAGTATACCTATAATAAACGGTCAATCTTGTTTTATATGTATCAAAATATCCAAGTGTGTTACCTTTTGTTGAAGATGGCGCGATTACAAAGCCTTTCCACCAATCTAAGAATTTACTATAAGAAGATGTTGCGCCATTAGCAGCTGAGTCTACTTGTGCTTTTAAACTATCTGCAAACCAAGATGCCAGTTTGAATCTGAGTTGCGGTTGTTGTTTTTGACCTGCTATCAAAACTGAATCGGTAGCGATTGTATTAAAATTGATTGTTTGGGTTGATAAAACGCGGCTATTGTCGAATGAATCCTTTGTGAATTCAAATTGTGCAGAATCTCTAGAAAATACTTTTTGAGATCGATATACCATAAATTTTTGATTAATAGCACTAAAACCAGCATCCCCGTAAGTCATTTTAAAAGGGATAGATAATACAATTGAATCTATCTTCATATTGGCTGTCGCCGTTTTGAAAGTAAAATTTGGAACAGGTGGTAAAACTTCAATATGCATGGATGCTTGTGTGCTTCCAAATGCAGGGTCGTTTTGAATAGAACCGCAAGCCATGTAAAAAGTGGCAGAACTTGATAAACGCAAACCACTTTTTAAGCCACCAGTTAAAAATGAATCTTGATATACATTATGAGTAATGAGATCGTACGAAGTTCCGAAGGTATTGATATTGTCAATACTAGGAACTAAATTTTTAGGAAGGATCGTGTTTTCTTTGCAACTCCAATTTACAACCACAACAGCGGCAAAAATTGATAAAATAATTGCCTTTCTTATTAAAATATTTGTTTTCAAATGAATTTTATTTATTTAGCCTGCCAAGTTATTATAAAGTTCCATGATATTGGCAATATCATCTGTTTCGGAATTAAAATTTAACACTTTTTTACTACGTGTTGGTTTAATTGCATCAATCAGTTTTTTACTAATATCATCATCTGCAAAAATCACACCATCCGCGTTTTTGCTTCCACCAATAAACATATCGATATTACTCCCATCTTTAAAAATCTCAACATCCTTATCCTTTAAAGGCGTACTACTAAGCACTTGAGCTGAAAATGAAGAACCTAAATCATCTTTCACCATTTCTTTTGTTGCTGAAAAAACAACCTTTGAATTTGCAAAAACTGGTTCCTTTTTATAATATGATTTAATATACATTGGAATTAAGGCACTCATCCAACCATGAACATGAATGACATCAGGCGGCCATCCAAATTTTTTCACCGTTTCTAATGCACCTTTACAAAAGAATATAGTTCGAGCTGCATTGTCTGCAAAAAAATCACCATTTTCTTCATGAAACGTATTTTTACGTTTATACATATCTTCATTATCCATAAAGTAAACTTGAAGTCTTGCATTTGGTAATGAAGCCACTTTAATCACTAATGGATAATCTTGTTTGTCAACATTAATATTTATCCCAGAAAGTCGAACAACTTCGTGCAAACGATGACGGCGTTCATTGATGACACCAAATCGTGGCATGATAACGCGAACTTCATATCCTGTTTCATTTGATTTAACAGCTAATGCGTTTAAAATTTTCGAAAATTCATTCTCCTCATTATAAGGAAAGAACTCTTGGGAAATAAAAAGAATTTTTTTCTTTTGGATTACCGCCATTTAGGTTACTTTTATTGAGTACTTAGATTATTTAGGGGTGCGAAGGTACAATAAATAATGCTATTTTTAGCACTTTATAAAATCTCAAATGTTATTTCTCATTAACTAAACCATGTATATATTCACTAAAATAGCTGATTTACAGCAGTTTTTAAGCAGCCAACTAGGTTCAATTGGCTTTGTTCCTACTATGGGCGCATTACATATTGGCCATTTATCATTGATTGAAAAATCAAAATCTGAGACAAATTTGACTGTTTGTAGCATATTTGTCAATCCAACGCAGTTTAACGACAAAAAGGACTTTGATAAATATCCTAATACCATTGAGGCAGATATTGAAAAATTAGCAAGTGTTGATACTGATGTCCTTTTTTTACCATCAGTTGATGAGATGTATCCCAATGGAACTGAAAAAATCAAACAATATGAAATAGGATATCTAGATACAGTTTTAGATGGCAAATTTAGACCTGGCCATTTCAATGGGGTTTGTGTGGTAGTTCACAAACTACTAGATGCCGTAAAACCAACTCATTTATTTATGGGTGAAAAGGATTTTCAGCAATGTTTGGTTGTAAAAAGATTACTAGAAATAATAAAAAGTGATATTCAACTCATTACCTGCCCTACTCGTCGTGAGCCAAATGGATTAGCTATGAGTTCACGTAATGAAAGGCTATCGAAAGGTGGTAGAGAAAAAGCAAGTGCAATACATTATGTTCTAAAATCGATCAAGTCTGAACAAACAAAATCAAATTTTGCCGATCTTGAATCAAGATTTGTTCAATATCTAGATTCAAATTCATTTGAAACAGAATATATTCTTTTATCAGATGCAAATACTTTAGAATTACTTTCAGATTTTGATCCTGCTAAAAAAATGGTGGTTTTAATTGCGTCTAAACTTGAAGGTGTGCGATTAATTGACAATTTACGAATCAATTAGCATCAATATCGACTTAAAAATCAATTGTTTATATAAGCAAATTTATTCCTCCATAAATAATTTCTACATAATTAAGGATGGTCGATTACATTTGCGAGGTTTTATGAGAATTGCGGTTAATACACGTTTTTTACTGAAAGGAAAATTAGAAGGAATTGGTTGGTTCACGAATGAAATAATCAAAAGATTAGTAATCAACCATCCCGAACACGAATTTATATTTTTGTTTGACAGACCCTTTGATCAACAATTTATATTTGCTTCGAATGTAAAGCCCGTAGTCATTCATCCGCCTGCTCGACATCCCATTTTATGGTTTATTTGGTTTGAATGGTCAGTTCGAAAAGCATTAAAAAAATACAAGGCCGATATTTTTATTTCAACAGACGGTTTTTTATCCCTCTCGAGCAAAGTGCCCTCCATATTAGTAGTTCATGATTTAGCCTTTGAGCATTTTCCGCAACATTTACCATTTAAGTTCAGATATTATTTACAAAAATTTACTCCAAAATTTGTAAAAAAAGCTAGTCATACTGTCACTGTTTCAAGTTATTCAAAAGCTGATTTAGTTAGTACTTATCATGCTGATCCAAATAAAATTAGTGTTATTTATAATGGTGCTCATGCACAATATAAACCTCTAAGTTTTGAAAAGAAGCAAGAAATTAAACAGCAATATGCTGATGGTTGCGAATATTTTGTTTTTGCTGGTGCCTTACATCCTCGAAAAAATGTAACCAATTTATTAAAGGCGTTTGGTATTTTTAAGCAGAAACAACGAAGCAATATGAAAATATTGATTATTGGAAGGTTTGCTTGGAATGCTGATGACATAAGAATTGCGATTGAGCAACATCCATTTAAAAAAGATGTGGTTCATCTAGATTATATGGAGGTGGAGGAATTAAGCAAAGTAATTGGTGCTGCCTATGCCCTTACATTTGTTTCGATTTTTGAAGGTTTTGGCATTCCAATATTAGAGGCTATGCAATGTCAGGTTCCTTCAATTGTATCCAATACCTCTTCAATGCCTGAGGTTGCTGGAGATGCTGCCATTTTAGTAAACCCCTCAGATATTCAAGAAATTGCGCAAGCTATGTCAACTATGTATAAGGATGAAAACCTGCGTAGTAAACTAATTGAGGCGACTAAAACACAGGCTAAAAAGTTTAATTGGGACAAAAGTGCCGAAGACCTCTATGGTATTGTTGAAAAAATTTGCGACAAAAAACTCAGTTCCTAAAAATGATAGAAGTACTTTTGAAACTTACTTGAAATAAGAAATGGCAGCAGTAACCACATCATATAATATAAAAATTGAACAATTTGAAGGTCCATTTGATCTTCTGCTTTTTTTTATTGAAAGAGATGAAATTGATATTCAAAACATTCCTATCTTCTCTATTACATCTGAATTTCTATCTTATATAAAAGAGCTTGAAGTTTTAAATATAGAGCTAGCAAGTGAATTTATATTATTCGCATCAACCTTAATACGCATTAAGGCAAAAATGCTATTGCCACGTAAGGATATGGATGAATTCGGAAATGAAATTGATCCACGAAAAGAACTTATTGACAAAATACTTGAATACAAACGCTTTAAAGAATCGGCTGAAGAAATGAAAATTTTGGAAGCTGAACGAATTTTACAATTTGCTCGAGGAAATGTTACCAAAGACCTTAGCATGATTGGAGAAACGATGAGCGAAGGCACCGAAATCCAATCGGTTACGATATATAAACTTTTTCAGAATTACGAAAAGGTAATGAAACGAATGGGCGATCGATTAGCTAAACCACAACATGTTGTTGTTAAGTATAATTATACCATGGAAGGCCAACGTGATTTTTTACTTGAATGGACTAAAAGAGAAGGTAAAATAGCTTTTGAACGCATTTTCCAATCGTGCGAAACCAGAATTCACGCGATATTTAATTTCCTTGGTATTTTGGAATTGACTCAACAAAAATACCTTACGGTACTTGTAGGCGAAGGTCGAAATAATTTTATTTTAGAATGGAATGAAAATCGAGTTGAAGATGAATTTATAGATTTGAAAAGAGATTAAGCTCAAAAATCAATCTTTAAGATATTCTTGAATCAGGTGGTTTAATGTAGACTAGCAGAAATAAGTCGTAAAAATTCAGCTCGAGTTTTATCCTTTTCAAACTCACCACAGAATGCGGATGTTGTTGTTGATGAATTTTGCTTTTGCACACCACGCATCATCATACATAAATGTTTTGCTTCGATAACCACGGCAACGCCTAAAGGATTAAGTGCCTCTTGTACGGCATCTAAAATTTGATGGGTCATTCGTTCTTGTACTTGCAATCGTCTTGAAAAACAATCAACCACTCGAGCGAGTTTACTTAATCCAGTTATATAACCATTTGGGATATAGGCAATATGAGCTTTCCCAAAAAATGGAAGCATATGATGCTCGCACATTGAGTATAATTCAATATCCTTTACAATCACCATTTCACTATAGCTCTCTTTAAACTTTGCCGAATTAATAATTTCAACTGCATTCATTTGATACCCTTGCGTTAAATTACTCATTGCTTTCGCTACTCGTAAAGGTGTTTTTTCTAGCCCTTCTCTACTCGTATCCTCGCCTAATGATTCAAGCACGTTATGGTAAGATTGCATTAGGGATGAAATTGTTTTTTCGTTGTATTTCTCAATTTTCTCGTATGACATTCGTATTATTATTTATTTCCAAAATATTCAACATAAATCCGTTGTGTTTCAATTAGTTTAACACAATGAAGTTGTGCACCCTTAAGTTTAATTTCATTTTCAATTTCTTCCCAAATTGCAATCGCAAAATTTTCGGCAGATGTAAATTTACCCGACATAAATGGAACATCTATATTCAAATTGCAATGATCAGCAATATCTACAATTTTAGTTTTAATGATGTCACCCAGTTCCTTTGCATTCATTACAAAACCGGTTTCGTGGTTCACTTCACCTTTCACCGTTACATGTAATTCATAATTATGACCATGATAATTTTCATTGGCACATTTGCCAAACACTTCTTTATTTTTTTCAACACTCCAATTGTGATTCCATAATTTATGGGCAGCATTAAAATGTTCAACTCTTGTTACAAATACCATGTTTTATTTTTGACAAAATTAATCATTAATTAGTATGAATCTTTAGAATAAGTTTAAGTAAGAAATTGATTAATTAGAATGCAAATAAAGTAAGTAAGATATGATTGGCAAAATTGATTGGTTTATAGTTCATAGTTTATGCTAATATTAATCGTACCTCACTTTTTTGTTTTCAATTAAATAGTATTAAATCGAATTTGGTTTGCTATATATTTTGTGGCAATTTTACACACGAATGAAAATAGCTATTATTGCTGCTACAAATTTAGAACTTGAAGGACTTCAAAAGAGTGCTTTGAAATCTCAACATGACCTTGTATTTTATACACATGGTGTCGGTATTTTTCAATCGATGTATCATATTCAAAAATTGGCAAATACAAAACCAGATTTAATTATTCAGTGTGGCATTGCAGGTTCGTATAATAATTCAATTCATATTGGCGAAACTGTATTGGTATATTCTGAATGTTTTGGCGATTGTGGTTCGGAAACGCAAGATGAAATATTAGATCTCATCGATTTGAATTTTTTAGATCCTCAAAGTTTTCCTTTTGTAAATGGATTGCTGGTGAATCCATCTGTTTTAAAAATAGATCACTTGAAAAGAGTAGCTGGTTTAACTGTCAATTTAAGTTCAGGAAAAGAATCAACTATACGTCAACGAAAAATAAAATACCAACCTGAAATTGAAACAATGGAAGGAGCTTGCTTACATTATATTTGTTTACAAGAAAAGATTTCATTTCTACAATTTAGAGGTATTTCAAATTATGTCGAGCCAAGAGATAAAAGTAAATGGAAAATTAAAGATGCGCTACAATCTTGTCATACTGAAGTCATTCAATTCATTCAACAATTAAAATAAATTTTATCACTTGAAACTTAGAATTGGTATATCGCCTTGTCCGAACGACACCTTTATTTTTGATGCAATTTATTCGAAACAAATTGACATATCACCTTTTGAATTTGAATTTATTTTTGAGGACGTAGAAACACTTAATCAATTAGCACTCGAATCTAAACTAGATATTATTAAGTTGAGTTATGCAAACTATTTTAATGTTTTAGATAATTATATCATGCTAAGAAGTGGTGGTGCGCTTGGCAATAAGGTTGGACCAATACTTGTTTCAAAAAAAAATTATCATCTCACAGATATTGATTCTTTAACAGTAGCTATTCCGGGAATAAATACGACAGCCAATTTTTTACTGACCTATGCTTTTCCATTCTTAACTAAAAAAACAGCGTTTGTATTTTCAGACATAATAGATGCTGTGCTTGAAAACAAAGTTGATGCCGGTGTTATCATTCATGAAAATAGATTTACCTATCAGACGAAAGGACTACATAAACTGATTGACTTAGGAGAATACTGGGAACTCAAAACGAACAAACCAATTCCTTTAGGAGGTATTGCAATTAAAAGAATTATTGACCCAATCATCTCCAAAAAAATAAATAATTTAATTCAAGAAAGCATCCTATTTAGTCGCGCACAATATCCAATACTAAGTGATTTTGTCACTTGTCATGCACAAGAAATGGATG
>DAOOQH010000152.1:0-8843 GCA_035388625.1 Chitinophagaceae bacterium
AAGCAGGAGGTGGTTCAGGAGAAGATGTAGGAGGTGCATATAAAGAAATTTCGTTGAGTGATACAGCGGTTTTAATGGCCTATTCGAAAAAGGTGGTTATTGTACCGGGGTATGGTTTAGCGGTTGCGCAAGCTCAACATATTTGTCATGAATTAGAAAAGGTATTAGAAGAGAAAGATGTAGAAGTAAAATATGCAATTCATCCTGTTGCGGGTCGTATGCCTGGACATATGAATGTGCTTTTGGCAGAGGCTGATGTGGCATATGAAAAATTATTGGAGATGGAAGAAATTAATCCAGAATTTGCGCAAACAGATGTGGTATTGATACTAGGGGCTAACGATGTGGTGAATCCAGCTGCTAAGAATGATCCTGCGAGTCCGATTTACGGCATGCCAATATTAGAAGTTGAAAATGCAACGCATGTGATAGTGAACAAACGTAGTATGAAACCTGGTTATGCAGGTATTGAGAATGCATTATTTTATCAACCTAAAACATCGATGTTATTTGGTGATGCGAAGAAGGTATTGCAAGATTTGGTTACTGAGTTGAAGGGATTATAATTATGCATCTTTATGATTAATATGATTTGTTGAGGAAGTATTGTTTCAGCTATTATGCGCCACTAGCGCGCGAATAGGTGAGTAAAAAATATAAATTTAGAAAACATCAACTAATTAATTAATACCAAATCTTCAATGAAACTAAACACAGAAGCACGAGAAGCTCAGACGCAAACGCATCGCCTCATTCTCGCGCTAGTGGGGAGTCCCGAGGCGGAGATTTAACAGGAAGAGAAATTATTCCAATATAAAATAGATGGTTTTAATTAACTTATTATCTTGTGGGTGGATTTGCCAAGAAATCTTATAATATTCATAGTAAAAACAGATACATGAAAATACAATCAAATTGCCTATTAATTTTTTTAATTGCGTTGCCTAATCTAATCTATGCACAATTTTATTTGGGTGCTAGTTCGTCTGCCAATATTGGTGTAAATGGTCGCTCTTTACAAGAGTTTCTGCTTATAGATGCCACTGTAAATCAATCAGCTTTTGAAAATACACTGATAGAAAAAAAGGCTTCATTTGGTGGTGGTTTCTTAATAAGTCCACTTATTGGTTATCAGGCAAATAAGCATATTGGTTTTGAGTTACAAGTTGGTCGTTATAAAACGAATACTGTTTCTTCAACAATAACTTATAATAATCCATCAGATGATAAAGTATCAATTTCAATGAGTGGTAAGGTTTTTACAATCAGACCTTCCATCATAGGTTATATTTATAAATCGAAGCCACTTATTTATGCAAAATTGGGTGCTAACTATTCGAATTGTGAGTTCACTACGCAAACTAGTCGTCAAAAAAATCAAACACAAACAAGTATACTCATTAATGGAGGTCAATCATTGGGTATTTCATTAGGGATAGGATCAGAATTTTCGCTGACTAATAGAATTTATTTAAGAACAGAATTGGGGTATGTTCATGCAAATTATTTTCCTGAAAAAGGAACATTTACTAAATATGATGTAAATGGTGTTAATCAATTGCCTAATATGTCGGACAAACAAAAGACGATTCATTATGTAAAAGAAGGCAATGTTGAACAAACTTATTTAGGAGCTGCTTTAGATGCAGGTACACATTTAAGTCCTCAAATTCCTATTAGTTCTTTTGGTTTGAGTATAGCACTAATTTATAAATTTAATAAAAGAAAAACTAAGTCATAGATTATGAATAAAATATTTTTAATATGCATCAATATTTTGATTGCAAGTATTTCTAAGGCACAATTTTATATGGGTGTGCAATCAAGTTATAATATAGCTGTGCAGGGTAGAACGTTAGGTGATTTTTTATTAATTGATGGAAGCTTCTCTAATACAACTAACGACAATGTGTTTAAAGATAAACGTTCTTCTTTTGGTGGTGGATTAAAATTTGGAGCTATAATTGGTTATCAAGTCAATCAGTATATTGGAATTGAGTTAAATTCAAATTTTCATAAAACCAATCAAGTTTCCACTAAAGCAACAGAAGGAAATAATACCACAAATATGAGTATGAATGGGAATATCATATCATTAAATCCAGCTCTTGTTGGGTATTTTTTTAATGGTAATCCAAAGATCTATTCGAAATTAGGTATAGTGTATAATTCTGGAAAATTCATATACAACTACAACCTAAAAACAGCATCGAATCAAGAATCTTATTCATACAATTTGAATAAAGGTTCAGCATTGGGCTTATCATTTTCCTTTGGCGCTGATTGGAAATTGAAACAGAGAATTTCAATAAGAACTGAGTTATGTTATATTTCAGCAAATTATTATCCTAAAAAAGCATATTTAGAAAAGTATGAAGAAAATGGTCAAAATCAAATGCCTTCAATTAACCCAAAGGATTTTGAAATAACTTATTCCAAATCGGGAAATAGCGATGGTGAGTATTATGGATCGGCATTAGGTGAGGGAACATTACTTCGACCACAAATACCTATGAATGGTTTGGGTTTGAATGTTGGTGTGATTTATTTATTTCGTAAAAAATAAGGTTTGTTTTACTGAACTATAGCAAGTGTATTTATTACCAATGTTTAGCAGGTATACAACTAATACTCTAATGGTGCAAACGTCTCGCTTGTTCCTACGATAAATTAGCGTCCGCTATATTATAATTTTTTATTACTAGTTCTTCGAGGTACGTGAGATAAAAAGGTAATGTTTTACCAAGCGTCCTCGCTTAATAGTTTATGTTTTTTAACTTTTAGCACATTAGACAAATGTTTGTTAGTAGAACTGAAAGTTATCTCGACAATCAAATCGTAGATTTACAATTGGATTTAGATATTAAAAAATCCGATTGGATAAGTGATCTTAATGGCACAAGATATGACACCATGATATAGAATATTATATTTACAAGCTGATTAGAATGAAAACAAAATGGCAAAAGCAATAATATTACAAGACGAAATTATAATAAGCAAAATTTACAATATACGAGGGCTGAAAGTAATGATGGATAAGGATTTAGCTGAAATGTATGGAGTAGAAACTAAGCAATTAAAAAGACAAGTTAAACGTAACATAGATCGATTCCCCGAAGAATTTATGTTAGAATTAACTAGCAATGAGTTTGAAAACATGAGGAGCCAAAATGGCACCACAAGTTGGGGAGGTTCAAGATACTTACCCTTTGCTTTTACAGAACATGGAGTGCTAATGTTGTCTAGTGTATTGAATAGTCCAACAGCAATACAAGTAAATATCAAAATCATTAAAGTGTTTACAAAGCTTCGTGAAATATTTATTGACAACAAAGATGTATTATTGAAATTAGAGAAGTTAGATAAAAAGATAATGAATATTGGCTTTGATGTAAAAATGCATGATGGTGAAATAGAAAGTATTTTTTCCTTAATAGATGAATGGCGTAAGGAAAGAGAAGAAGAAAGGGCTAAAGAAAAAGCAAGACTGGCAGCACCAAAAAATCCAATTGGATTTAAAACAAAGTCTTCTAAAAAATAAATACAATAGACAAGGCGTGCCGATTGATCGCACGGCTGGCGCAGGTTTGTAACCTCGAATGGTGCAAGCGTCTCGCTTGTTCCTACGATAAATTGGCGTCCGCTATATTAGAATTTTTTTTATCACCAAATAAGAGAGGATGAAATCAAATTAAATCCTTAGCCATTTGATCAGTCATCACTTAATTTCTAAAATCGCTAACAATAGTTAAACGAGATTCGTATATACCATACACTAAACATGAATTATGAAAAAGATACTCTTGGTTTTACTTTGTTTTTCGTTTAGTAATTTAAAGGCTCAATTGGTTGATGGTGATATAGCGCCAGATTTTACATTCAATGATATCAATGGGAATCCGCAACATTTATATTCATATTTAAATTCAAATAAATTTGTTTTGCTTGAATTGAGTACAACTTGGTGCTCGCCTTGTTGGCAACTTCATGATTCATTTCATACCATGCAAAATGCATATAATACATTTGATGCAGGCGGTGATCATACTGGAAAGATTTTATTTATTGAGGCCGATCCAATGACCACAATGGCAGACCTCCAAGGCATAGGCATAGCTACTCAAGGTGATTGGTTAACAGGAACAAACTTTACGATCGTAAATCCAGATAGTGTGCCACAACCAGGTGAAACGAATTTGAGTCTTTTTACTGCGCAATATTCTGGCTTTGGATTTCCAAGGTTAGTTTTAATTTGTCCGAATAAACAGATATGGCAAGACACTTTGAATAATATTGATAAAACAAATCCATGGCCACCATCGGTTGCAACTATGCAATGGTTAGCCAATACAAAATGTAATATCCCAACTGGTTTAGATGAATTGAATGACACGAATCCTATCACTATTTATCCGAACCCAACGAAAGATAATTTTACTCTATTATTTTCATTACAAAAATCTAGCAAAGTGTTGATCAAGCTAGTGAATATAATTGGTCAAGAAATGTATGCAGAGGAATATGAGTTTTTAAATAAGGGTGATCAACAAATAAATATGAATACATCATCATTGTCTAAAGGAATCTATAACTTATCTCTTTCAACAAAAGAAGGAAGGGTGATTACAAAAAAGATATCAGTGATTGACTAAATTTTCATTTTCTTTTAAAACAGTGTAATATAAATCCTAAAAGATTATAGAATAAGAATTATTCAACTATTGAAATTTAAGTCTACATAAATGCCCTCTGATGAATTGAAAATAATTATCCTTCTTAATCCGAAAAGTAAATTTGATAATGAAGCGGAATGCCTTGATGTTCATAGCTTTCAATAGGTTGCCATTCTAGGGTTTCTGGATTCAAAAATTCGAGACATGCACTTCCAATTTTTAATTTATAATCTAAATGAGGAAACCCAGGTACAAAATAACCTGGATAAAAATAATCGAATTCATTGCCCTTACAAACTTCTATTTGTAAATAAATCAGATATTTTCCTAAACTATGTTGTACATAATCTGGATCATAAAATGCCGAAATACCTTCAGCACTTTTATAGCCAATATCAAAATAGCTACATCCAATTAATTTACCATCATCGTATAAATTGATTTCATAAGTATTGTAAATATTTGTACCTTCTACCGAATAGCCATTTAGTAATTGTTCGAGTGAAGAGGCCGCATTGAATTGAATGGAGTCTTTATATTTCTTGAATAATGATTCATGTTGATTTGTAATGTCTACTTTTTTGAGTTCAACACTAAAGTCGCGATTTCTTTTCTTAAGATTTCGAATCGTTTTCGACTCTTCATAATTTTTTAGTACATGACGAAGCCAAATTGTTTCATACATTCTATTATCAAATAAAGTATATGGGGTAGTAAAAATAGATTGTCCCATCCTAAACCAGCCTTTAAGAAGAAGCTCATCTAATTGTTGTGGATATAATTTGTCGGGATAGTATACTTGTTCGAACATAAATTTTATTCGTTTGCAATTTATGAAAAGTGAGAGTTATGATGAAATATAAATAATGTCTGAATAATTCTTGTACAGTAGAAGATTATTTCCTTTTGCTTATAAATAATATTCTTGAAATAATTACAATATATTTGGTTGTAAATTTTACATAATGTCAAACACTACTCTATTCAGATTCCGTTCTGTTTATTCTTTTTTATCTTTATTTATTGGTCTATTATTTTTGCACCAAACAGTTTATTCTTCGGTTACGATATCCGGTGGTACAAGCGCAGCAGTGTTAGCTGGTAATCCATACACAACATTATCATCAGCGATTGTTGCATTAAATGGTGGAGGAGCTTTAACTGCACCAGTGTATCTCGACGTAACGTCAGGTCATACTGAAACGCTTGTTGCAAAAATTACAATGACAATTACCGGAACCGCAACGAATCCAATTTTTATTCAAAAGTCAGGAGTTGGGGCTAATCCTAAACTATTTTCATACGTTGGAACAAATGCGACTCCTTCAGCTACCGCCGATGGCATGTTTGCCTTTGTAGGTTGTGATTATGTCACGATTGATGGAATTGATTTAATAGAAAGCACAGCTAATATAACGCCAACCACAGTAATGGAATTTGGTTACGCCTTTTTTAAAACAAATTCAATTAATGGAGCACAGAACAATACAATTAAAAATTGTGAGATAAGTTTGAGTCGAAATCAAAATGCGAATTGGACCACAACAGGACATACTGGATCAATTGGAATTTTAATGACGAATACGACAAATACTTCAAATTCAGCCATTTCAATCACCAGTATTTCGGGCACGAATTCATACAATAAATTTTATTCAAATATCATTTCTAATTGTAATTCAGGTATAGCAATAGTCGGATTTGCAGCTGCCTCCCCATTTACATTAGCAGATATTGGAAATGATATTGGTGGATCATCTTCAAACACAGGAAATAGTATTTTCAATTTTGGTGGAGCGCCATCTGCAACAAATATTTCGAGTGGTGTATTTGTTACCAATCAAATGGATCTAAATTGCTCTAACAATACCATTGAAAATAATACAGGAACGGGTGTGAATCATACCAACATATTGAGAGGCATTACGATTAGTGGATCCATTGCAGCAAATGGGAATGTGAATGATAATAGTATACAAATAAAAGGGAGTGGCACAACAACAGAGGTTGCAGGAATTTCATCAATAACAACTGGAACAACGAGCAGTATAATTCTGAATATTAATCATAATGATATAAGTGGACAGTATCTCACAGCTACAACAGGATATTTTTATGGAATTTATGTTTCAGGTACTAATACTTTAAATATTATTAATGATTCCATTCATGATATTAACTATTCAAATCAGTTGAATACCGGAACTGGCGGTGGTTTAAATCCAATTTTTGTTTCTATTACAACCAACGTAACCATTCGTCAAAACGATATACGTAATATAATTGGCAATAGCTTATCGGGTTACACAACTTCCACCATACAAAGCAGCGCATCAGGTATTCATAAAATTCAAAAGAATACTCTTCACAATATAAGTATAAGTGGATTTGGGACATTTAGTTCGATGAATGGAATGCTTATTACAACTTCATCAGGAGGTCCCATCCTGATTGATAGTAATAGTATTTCTAATTTAGCCAATAATAAAGTTGTAGGAAATGGGGCCATGTTTGGAATCAACTGTTCAGGAACAGTGTCTTCTGAAACGATAACAAATAATTCAGTCACGCAACTCTTCAATGCTGGATCTGGACAAACTATTGGAATAAATAGCAGTGCAAGTTCAAGCAATCGTAATCTTTCAAAAAATACCATTTCCTCCATTAATTCCGCGTCAATTACAACTGTAACTGGTATTACTACCTCAGGGAGCGGGCAAACAGTTTCTCAAAATAAAGTATATGACATTTCAGGTACATTCAATGGGTCTCCAGTTGTTTCTGGAGTAACTATTTCTGTTGGCACATCTGGGAGTATCAACTTAATAAATAATATAATAGGTAGTATTCAAGCTCCTAATGCAAATACAAACTCGAATGGAAACCCTTCAGTGAGAGGAATTAGTTTGATTTCTACAAGTTCAAATTCAAATAACCTTATCACAAATAATTCTGTCTTTTTAAATGCGAGCTCAGTTGGAACTAATTTTAGTTCAGCAGGTATTTTCCATATTTCAAGCATTGGAATGCCTAGTACTACATCCAATTTAAATCTTAGAAATAATTTAATTTACAATACAAGCACACCTTCAGGCACTGGACTTACAGTAGCTTATCAACGTGGATCATCGAATAAGTCTAATTATAATTCTCTTTCAGATAAAAATTTATTCTATGCTGGCATTCCATCTTCGAATCGATTGCTATTTACTGATACCGTTTCCTATATACAAACCTTAAGTGGTTATAAAACTTATATGTTGCCTGTTGGCGCTGATCAAAATTCGTATGATGGTGATATCTCATTTCAATCTCTCGTTGGATCAAGTAATGATTTTTTAAAATTTGATTTGCTCATTCCAAGTTTACTCGAAAGCAGAGGTTCACTAATAACTGGCATTACAAGCGATTACGCCGGAACTATTCGAGCAGGAAATATTGGTTATGCTGGATTAGGATCATCGCCTGATATTGGTGCATGGGAACTAGATGGATCTGTGGTTGGAGGATGCAGTGGAACACCTAGTGTGTCTAATACGTTAGCTAATAATACCAATCCTCCATGCTCATCACCCATGGTAACACTTTCCTTAGACATGAATTATGGTTTAGGAATTGTGTATCAATGGGAGGAGTCAAGTACAAGCAGTACTAGCGGATTTACACCTATCGTAGGTTCCATCAATTCAACTGCTATAGTCAATGCACTTGTTACTAAATGGTATAGATGTGTAATTACTTGTTTGGCAAGTGGTCAAAGTGTGAGCTCAACTGCTATTCAAGTTGGACAGTTTCCTCTTTCAGGAACATATTTAATTGATAATACAGGAGCAGGAAATTATTTAAATTTTTATCAAGCAATTTCTGATTTAAGTTGTAAAGGAATCAGTGGCTCTGTAATCTTTAATATAAGTTCTGGTCAAATTTTTAATGAAACGAATGAACAAACGGCGTTCTGGATTAATGTCTATAACGCCGCGGCGCTCCGCGCAGCCGTCGAAAAGTATCCGACACAAACCGTCAAATCGTTCTGGAAAGATTTTGAAAAAAGTACTCGTGTGATGGTCGATTCCCGGCAATTGACGCTGGCTCAAATTGCGGACCTGGCACGACAGGCAGGGGCGAATGATCCGCGTGTCGAACTGGCATTATCGCTGCCTGCCCTGG
>DAOOQH010000153.1:0-8824 GCA_035388625.1 Chitinophagaceae bacterium
TCATTCTAAGTATTTTCTACCTTTCGATATATCATATTGATTGAATTTTAGAATTTACTCTTCGTGCACAATTCTACCCAACCTCACTTCCAGCCCCCATCATTCTGGCTACGTATTTACCAATAATATCAAATTCAATATTCACTAATGAATAATCAACCAAATTTTTAAAATTAGTATGCTCATAAGTATATGGAATAATGGCTACTTCAAAACTTGTGTCGGTTAAGTTGAAACAAGTTAAACTAATTCCATTAATCGCAATTGAGCCTTTCTCAACAATTAAATGCGAAAATTCAATATTGATACTAAAGGTATAATTCCAATTTGAAATATTATTCACTCGTGCAATGCAAGTTGCTCTAGTATCAACATGGCCTTGAACAATATGACCGTCTAATCGCTCGCCAACCTGTGTACATCGTTCTAAATTAATTTCGTCGTTGACTAGCCACTCACCGATAGTGGTTTTAGAAATAGTTTCAGGAACCGCACATAAAGTATGCGTATTTTCTTTCACCTTGATAACCGTTAAACAAATGCCATTATGCGAAACCGATTGATCAATAGTGAGTTCATGACTAATTGGACTTTCAATTTGGACATAGAGATTTCCATCTTTTTTTAAAATAGATTTGACAACACCTGTGGCTTCTATAATTCCAGTAAACATTCGCTATTGTTTAATTGCAGTACCTGCATGATAAATAATACCTGTATCGGTATAAACTGTATACTCAAGTTGAATGGTAGTTGTATCTGACAAATCAAATTTTGATCCCTTACCAGCCAAAGTATCTGTGATATTGCATAATAACTGACCATTTCCGGCAATTGAATCAATTGTAAACTTATAAAAACGAGTAGCTTTTGCAAAAATGGTATTCCCCGGACAAAAGCCTGTTATTTGCAATCTTGTTGTATCTATTTGAGTAAAATTCAAAACAAATGAGTCTTCGCTCAAAAGTAATCCCGCATTATTATAGATTGAATCATGATAAAAATAGCTCCCATTATAAATTTGAGCAGGAAAAACACATTGACTATCATCAGGAATTCCTGGGAAATTCCAGTTATAATTGATTGCTGAGGGTATATTGCAATACTTATTTATGATACGCGGATCTGTAAACGGATCGGGATCTTTATACTTCTTGCAACTAAGAAAAAGCAAGATTAAAACGAAAAGGTGCTGAATTTTCATGAAACACAAAAATAGGATTGTTTATTGAAAATAAACTCTTCTAAAATAAATTTGATTATTTGTCAAATAAACGTAATTTCGCAGTCCAAAATTAATACAGATATTTATGTTAATCATTGATTCAAAAGACTGCGAAAACATTGACAAGGCTTTAAAAAAGTATAAAAAGAAATTTGAGAAGTCTCAAACTCTAAAACAATTAAGAGCACGCCAGTCTTTTACAAAACCGTCTATCGAAAGACGTACAGAAATTAAAAAAGCTGTTTACAAGCAAGAAATTCATGCAGGTTTGAGAGAACCAGCTCGCTAGTTTTATCTACCTATAACCATGAGTATGACGGATGTCAGCGAATTTATAGGTTATATACAGCATGAAAAAAGATATTCATTGAACACTGTTCAAGCTTACACCCGTGATCTTGAACAGTTTTTTTTATATCTACAACTGAACTACGAAATTCAGTCATCTTCAAATATTTCGCATCTTCAAATTCGAAGTTGGTTAGCTTCTCTTAAAGAAGATGAAATCCAATCTAAATCAATCAATAGAAAAATATCTACTTTAAAATCTTTTTTTAAGTATTTATTAAAGAAGAAGAAAATAGATAGTTCACCGATGACGAAAATCATTTCGCCAAAAAATGCCAAACGACTTCCGGTATTTGTCAATGAAACCAATATGGATACCCTGCTTACAGAAGTTGAGTTTCCAGATGATTTTAATGGATTCACAGAACGTCTAATCATCGAACTCCTTTATCAAACCGGTATGCGTAGAGCAGAATTAATTGGTTTACAAATCTCTTCACTTCAACTGAGTCAAAAAGCAATTAAAGTGTTAGGAAAAGGAAATAAAGAACGTATTCTACCTCTTTTACCCGAACTCATTGAACTCATTCAAAACTACTTAATAGCCCGCAATCAATTCACCGAAATTGATCACAATCACTTATTAGTATTAAAAAACGGGCGCCCCATCTACCCTAAATTTGTTTATTTAGTTGTAAAAAAATATTTATCCGTTGCTACTACTTTGAATAAAAAAAGTCCACATGTACTGCGCCACACTTTTGCCACACATTTATTAAATAAAGGGGCCGACCTAAATGCAGTCAAAGAATTATTAGGTCATGCGAATTTAACGGCAACACAAATTTATACGCATAACACAATTGACAAATTAAAGGAAATTCATAAGAAGGCTCATCCAAAAGCATAGAGATTATCAGTTGTAGGTTGTATATTCGTGACTGAATTTCTTCAAGTGAAAATTACTTTTTTAGGCACCGGCACTTCGCAAGGCGTACCAATCATTGGGTGTCAGTGTTTAGTATGTGTTTCAAATGATATTAAAGATAATCGACTAC
Organism: Chitinophagaceae bacterium; assembly: GCA_035388625.1. Taxonomy (GTDB): domain Bacteria; phylum Bacteroidota; class Bacteroidia; order Chitinophagales; family Chitinophagaceae; genus OLB11. The sequence goes on from DAOOQH010000153.1 coordinate 2,572, forward strand.
GATCATCCATTCTTATTGAAACAGAATCAACCACAGTAGTCATTGATAGTGGACCAGATTTTAGACAACAATTATTACGCGCAAAGGTTAAAAAATTAGATGGCTTAGTATTTACACATTCACATAAAGATCATGTTGCAGGTATGGATGATGTGAGGGCGTTTAATTTTTTACAAGGAAAGCCTGTTGATATTTTTGCTTCAACTGAAACCCAAGAGGTTATTCGAAATGAATTTCCTTATATATTTTCCAATTTAGATTATCCGGGCATTCCTAAAATTAATCTCTTCACAATAGATAAAGATACCCCCTTTATCATTGGTGATATTCATTTACAACCTATTGAAGTTCTTCATTACAAAATGCCTGTTTTAGGTTTTCGAACCAATGACTTTACGTATATCACAGATGCCAATTATATCTCAAATGATGAATTAACGAAAGTGATGGGTACAAAATATTTAGTATTAAACGCTTTAAGAAGAGAACCCCATATTTCGCATTTTACATTAGAAGAAGCGATTGATCTATCGAAAAAAATAAATGCGCAATCAACCTTCTTTACGCATATCTCACATCAGCTTGGCTTACACAAAGATGTTGAAAAGGAATTGCCAAATGGTATTAACTTAGCTTATGACACATTTTCAATCGTGGTTTAAATTTATAATTTTACATTCAAATTTTTGTTATGGACATAAAAAACAAACCAATTATAAACGTTTCCTATTCGTATAATCCGTTGGAAGAAACGCTTGAATATGCCCCTAAAAAAAAGGCTGTATTTATTGGTATTCCGAAAGAAAATTCGTTTCAAGAAAACCGAATCGCACTAACGCCTAGTGCGGTTGGAGTTATTGTAAATAATGGACATAAAGTTGCCATAGAACATAATGCTGGTGAACCATCGTCTTATTCTGACAATGAATATTCTGAAGCTGGTGCAATGATTGTACATGATAAAAAAGAAATATTTCAAGCCGATATTATTTTAAAAACCGCACCTATTTCGCATGATGAGTTAGACTTATTACAAGAAAACCAAATTGTGTTTTCACCTATTCATATCCCCTCATTGAGTAAAGAACATTTAGAAAAATGTTTAGATAAAAAAATTATTGGCATCGCATTAGGTAGTATAAAAGATGATGCTGGATATTTCCCTATTGTACGATCTATGAGTCAAATAGCCGGTGTATATGCCATACAAATGGCATCAAAATATTTAAGTAATAATCATCATGGAAGTGGCATCTTAATGGGTGGTATTGCGGGTGTTCCTCCAGCTAACGTAGTTATTATTGGTGCTGGCATGGTGGGTGAATTTGCAGCCCGCACCGCCTTGGGTTGCGGTGCACAAGTAAAAGTATTTGACAATTCAATTTATCGATTAATGCGTTTACAAAGAACTGTAGGGCAAACCATTTTTACATCAGTGATCGATCCTGTTGAGTTAGCAAAAGCTTTAAAAGATGCAGATGTTGCCATTGGCGCATTAAAACCACAAAAAGGAATTGTGCCAATGGTGGTTACTGAAAATATGGTTGAACAAATGCATGCTGGGTCTATTATTATTGATGTGAGTATTGACAATGGTGGTTGCTTCGAAACGTCAACTTTAACATCTCATGAAGACCCAACTTTCATTAAACATGATGTAATACATTATTGTGTTCCAAATATGGCTTCTGGTGTTTCACGAACAGCATCAACGGCGATTAGCAATATTTTAATGCCACTTATTTTATCTTGTACTGAAACAGTTGGAGGAAGTGATAATATTATACAAAACAAACCAGGTTTACTAAGTGCAACTTATATCTATAAAGGCAAATTAAGTAGTCGAGTTTTATCTAAAAAATTTGATATTAAATTTACCGACCTCAATCTAATTTTATCATCACAGTTATAAATATATAATCATGCCCAATAGAAGAATGAATAAAACAATTGCAGGTTATCATATGATGATGATACTTTCTGCAGTTGATTATAGACTTCATAGTGAAGAAGAAAAAATTATACGTGAATATCTTTTTCAAGAATTCCCTTTTCATGTAAATCTTGATAAGCAAATGGAAATCATTAGTCATTTAAAACATGATGAATGGGAAACACATTTTGAAAAATGCATGGATGATTTTCATGATGACTCAACAGAAGAAGAACGTGTGAATCTTTTAAAATTTGCCCTTCATCTTAGCAAGGCAGATGATGTGATTACCGAAGCCGAAAATCATTATCTCCAAAAATTATTTGTTGCTTGGGATCATGATCGAGAATAATATCACTTGACTTTATTCATTCGTTTAGAGAGCAAAAAGCATAGATTCAATTACCAAAAATTAATAAATTGTCAAATAATATAAAGATTATTTTTTTAGGCACGCCCGATTTTGCGGTGGCATCCTTAAAAGCCATGGTTGAAAATGGAATGAATATTGTGGCAGTCGTTACCGCCCCAGATAAGCCTGCTGGCAGAGGAATGAAATTGCAACAGTCGGCTGTAAAAAAGTATGCAGTTGAAATGAATATTCCTGTACTCCAGCCAGAAAAACTAAAAAATCCAGATTTCTTAAATGAATTAAAAAGTTACCAAGCTGATCTTCAAGTGGTAGTTGCTTTTAGAATGTTACCTGAATTAGTTTGGAATATGCCACCCTTGGGTACTATTAATGTTCATGCATCTTTATTACCGAATTACAGAGGAGCAGCTCCTATTAATTGGGCCATTATCAATGGTGAAAAAATGACTGGTGTAACAACCTTCAAACTTCAACATGAGATTGACACAGGTAATATTTTAAAACAAGTATTTGTTACTATTTCAGACAATGAAACTGCAGGAACACTGCATGATAAGCTGATGATTGAAGGTGCTCAACTACTAATTTCTACTATCTCTGAATTGCAAGAAGGTAAACTTATTGAGAAGCCTCAAGTGGTGATAAGCGAATACAAACATGCACCAAAATTATTTACTGAAACTTGCTTAATTAATTGGAATCAAGATTTGGACAAAGTGTATAATCATATTCGAGGTTTATCACCCTACCCTGCTGCTTTTACAATAGTAAATAATAAAAAAATGAAAATTTTCTCCTGTGAAAAAATCTTGTTCTCACATAAGCATCAAGCAGGTCATATTCAAACAGATAATAAATCCTTCATTCATTTTGCATGCAATGACGGTTGGATTGATGTAAAAGAATTACAACTTGAAGGAAAAACTAAAATGAATACAGCTGATTTCTTAAGAGGTAATAAAATTAATTAGAGTCTGTCAATCATATCTCATGAAACTTCGGAACTTGACTCGAATTTTAAGGAGACATGCCTTACTTTTCTTTGATTAATTTGTTGGAGATAGCAAGCAATTGCGCAATTTCAATTTTATTCATGCAATTGAAATGCTTCTTAGGACATTTCGTATAGCCAATTTTACTACATGGTCTACACTTTAAATTTTTATTTTCAATGATATAAGATTTAGGAGCAATATTCGATTTCAAATTATTGTAACCATAATATGGATACATACCAAACTCTGGTACTGTATTTCCCCAAATTGAAATGATTGGCTTTTTAAAAGCTGCTGCAATATGCATCAAGCCTGTATCATGACTAATTACAAATCTTGATTTATAAATAATATGAGCACTTTCATTCAAATTAAATTTACCACATGCATTATAAATTTTAACATCATCTACTTTTCTAATTTCTTCGGCTCGTTCAGCATCTTCTTTTCCTCCTAATAATATTATAGGAAAATCGAGTTGCTTGCAAAACTCTATCCACTTTAATACAGGCATTTTTTTAGTTTCATGTTGGCCACCAATCGAAATGGCAACAAAACCAAGTGAATGCGCTGTTGGTAAATCATCTTTCTTTAATTCATCTTCAACTGGAATAAAATAATCTAATCCTTGACCATCATTTTTAATCCCTAATGATTTCACTGTTTGAAAATAACGATCAACTATGCTGATATCAGGCATCAAATTAATTTTCAAATTAGTGAATAACCACTTCCTAGTATTCAATTTCGGGAACGAGTGTTTTTGTATATTGCTATTAAAAGCTTGTGTCAGCATCGACTTCACATACTTGGTGCGTAAATTATGATGTAAATCAATAATCACATCATATTTCTCCTTCAACAATTCAATAATGATAGGAATCAAATCTCCCTCTAAATAAAATTTTTTATCTAAATATGGATTATGCTCTACTACAGTTTGAAAAGATTTTTTAGTTAGAAAATGTAATTTGGCATGAGGTAACTGCGTTTTTAAACAACGTATAATGGGTGTAGTTAGCACGATATCACCAATAGATGAAAAACGAATAATCAGTATCTTCATTGAGTTTTAAATAAAGAATCTAAAGTAATAAAATAGCATTAATAATTTACTTTTATATTGAATACACTATTTTTTTGTCCTAATGGTAATTTAGCATTATCACTTAATTTTAAAATTAATCCCTTGGATATATCTGCATTTGGTAATCCGCCTATAACCTCAACCATAATATATTTATTGTTTAAAGTATTCATTACTTTAATAATACTTCCTTTGGATGCAAGATTAGTAAAAGCATAGAACTGCCCTGATCCCGGACCACTAAAGAAGTAAGCACATTTTCCAAGCTTACTATTCAATAAAGCCAATTGCTTCACTTCACTTCGAATTGTTTGATCTTTTATGATTTCAGTGGGAGGTAATTCACTCTTTGAAATATTATCAATATTTGATTTTGTTTTGTTCATGTCTTCTTGTTTCCCCTTAACAAGTTCAGCTGCTTTTGAATTGTCTTTTATTTTGCTTTCCTTCGGAGGTTTAGAAGCTATCATTTGATTCGTATTCGCTTTTGTTACTTTAAAAGGAGCAGTTTTTGATTGGCTGGATTTTGATGAGGTGTTTACAACTTTAGCCTCTGGCTTAGAATTCGCTTCCTTTTTTACAACTTGAACATTCGTTTTATTCTTATTATTAACTTCGTTCGTAAGTGGTTTTTCTATTGGCTTCGAATTTGGTTTTTCTTTTCCATTTACTAAATGACTCCAAATCTCTTTGATTGATTTCTTTTGTTTTGGATTCTCTTTCAATTCATTTTTAGCAACCTCTTTAGTATCAGATTTGGATTCCTCCTTGGGGATGGCATTCGCTGTGACAATACGGGCATTGTTTTCCACTTTAGGTTCTTGACTTGCTTTTCTAGGTTTGATTTCATTCTTTATCTTCCTAAAAAAATGAGTCAAACGCGGTTCACTTGCTTCACCTTCTTGTAATTTATGACTACTTAAATTATCATTTTTAGTTTCAATACTTTGTATTGACTTAGGTGAATTGTTTTTATCTTTCGAAACAGCACTCGTTCTTGAATTTGAGACATCACTTTTTGATGAAGAAACAGATTTTAAACTTGAAGTTTTCGAAGTTGCACTTGAAACTTGCTTTGACTGAATAGGCACTTGCTTTGCAACAGGCTGAGCATTCGTATTTTTTAATTGAACAGTTTGATTCAGTTCATTCAATTTTATCCAACCAATAATAAATTTTTGACCAGACTGAATTTTTTCATCTTCACGAATCTGATTCCATTTAGCAAAAGTTTGGGGTTGAAGTAAAAATTTTGAACAAATTAATTGAACATCATCTTCATTCAGAGAATAATAATACACTTCATGAAAACCTTTTCTTTGATTTGAGATACCTGAGGTTTTAAAAAAGTTGGTTTCTAATAATGGGATAATAATAGGTTGACCCAATTTTAATTCACTGGTTGATATTATATTATTCACATTAGAAAGCACATTCAATTTAACTGAATAATTGAGTGCAATGCTTTGCAGATTTTCTCCTTTTTGCGCGCTATGTAAAATACATGAATAACCGTTCTTCTGTTGAAGTATAAAATCAGAATTTTCTTTACTAAAAGAAAAAAGAGGTAACGATAATAATAAAAGTAGAAATGTCTTCATCGTAGTAGGGTTGCAAAAATGTTACTTTTTATTAAGTAGACAAAATGTTTTTATTCAGAACAATGAACAAAAAAATACAATAATCTGAATAGTTTAAGACTAAACATGAATAATACATTGATGATGAACTTGATATGATGCTATAAAAAGGCCATTCTACTTATTTCGATTTGAAATATTTTTCCGCTTTTATTCAAATTGAATGATGTAATGATGATGTCCACTTTGTTCAATTTAGACTTAGTCATGAACTATTTCTACATC
>DAOOQH010000154.1:0-8579 GCA_035388625.1 Chitinophagaceae bacterium
TTTTTAATTACACGGGGAAATTTATTCATGGCACCAAACTTACCTGTAGCATGAAGGAAGTCGATAAAAACTTTCGGCGGCAGAACGTCAATATAGACATTTTTCAAAGCTGATTCCCTCTCAACAGCATAATCATCATTCATTTTACAAAGTGTTTGATCAATAAGTTCAATGATTTCTTGTTTGCTCACTTCATCATCGCAGCCTATAAACCATTTATGGGCAAAATGGCCATCATCTACAAACCCTGAAACTGTAAATTCTTTAATGCTGATATTCAATTTTTTTTGAACCTCATCAATTGCTTTGTTCATATTGTCAACACTCAAGTGTTCACCACATAAACTTAAAAACTGTTTGGTTCTTCCAACAATTACAAATTCACTATCCTTAACTGAAGTAAATTTAATCACATCGCCAATTAGATAACGCCACGCGCCTGCGCAAGTTGAAAGCACCACTGCATAATCTTTATCAGCAACCACTTCATGAATTAAATAGGCTTGCGAATTAGGAATAATTTCGCCATCATCTGTAAAATTGTTTTCATTGAATGGAACAAATTCGTAGAAGATAGAATTGTTTAAAATGAGTTTGATACCTGGTGTGCCTGGTCGTGCCTGAAATCCAAATGAACCTTCAGAAGCCATATAGGTTTCAATATAAGTAATTGGCTTGCCGAGTAAATTTTTAAAGTTTTCGCGATAAGGTTCAAACGATACACCACCATGAATATACAATGATAAGTTTGGCCATATTTCATGAATATTGTCAACCTTATGGTATTTAATTATTTCTTCAAAAACAATTTGTACCCAAGCTGGCACACCACAGACAGTTGCTACATTCCAAGTTGGTGCTTTTCGCACAATTAATTTTATTCTATCTTCCCAACGCGGTCGTTTTGAAATACTTTGTCCAGGTTTATAAAATAAAAATGATAGCCATTTAGGCATATTTTTAGCACTAATACCACTCATATCACCTTCATAATAATCGCCTCTTTCAAAAAGAGAGGTGGTGCCTCCAAGCATTAAAATTCCTTTACCAAAAACATCGGGTGGTAAATCGAAATTTTGCATTGAATAAAATTGTTTGAACCCGGCTTTCTTTGTTGATCGAATCATGTCGTCAGTAACCGGAATATGTTTACTCGAGCTTTCCGAAGTGCCTGAACTTAATGCGAAGTATTTTACTTTTCCTGGCCAACAAACATTGGGTTCTCCTTCATGGCAAAATTTCCACCATCGATTATACATTTGATTATAATTATGGTAAGGAACATTTTTTTTAAATTCTTCATATACATTATCGTACTGAAGCATTTGACTAAAATTATAATGCTTTCCGAATTGTGTATTTTTTGATTTAGCAAGTAAACGTTTAAGTACTTGCATTTGATAGGCCCGAGGGGTTCCAATCTTAATTGTAAACTGCTTTCTAATTCTCAACGAACGCGCAATAAGATTTCCTAAAATGGCCAATGTTTCAATTTTGAGTGGATTGCAAAAATAGAGTTTTCTTTCTAAGAAGGAAAGTATTTATTCAATTACTACGCATTATTTGCCAACTTACTGTTGTTTTTACTGTATAAAAAGTATATAATTAAACCTGTAACCAACCAAATCAGAAAACGTAACCAGTTTGTATGACTTTCCTGAGCCATCAAATAAAAACAACTCACTAAACCTAAGACAGGTATGAGTGAAAAATTTCGCATAAAACTATAATAAGTAACGATGCTAATCACGATCCAAAACAGTATCATAGGGAAACCTTCTATCGAGAGTAATTCAGTAAAATGTGATGGCACAAAAAATAAAATGAGAACAATAGCCAACGCATAAAGTATAGGTACAATAAATTTTCCACTGATAAAGGGTACTTGAAATTTGCTTTCAGGTTTGTCGGGCATTTGATGAATAACAATAATGCCCCCACACACAAGCACAAAAGCAAATAAGGTGCCTATACTTGTTAATGAAATAACGACATCTAAATTTAAAAACAAGGCAGGAACTGCAACTACTACGCCGGTTAGTATAGTTGAAAATGAAGGTGTTTTATATCGAGGATGAATTCGAGAAAATATTTTAGGTAATAATCCATCTCTACTCATACTTAGCCAAATACGCGGTTGTCCCATTTGAAACACTAATAAAACACTGGCTGTTGCTACGATTGCACTAACCGCTACAATGCCGGCAATTATTTTCATGCCTCTTGCTTCAAATATCATTGCCAATGGATCACCTACGTTTAATGTTGTGTACGATACCATACCAGTTAAAACCAAAGCAAGTAAGACATATAAAACCGTGCAAATAATTAAAGCATAAATCATTCCTCTTGGTAAATCACGTTGTGGATTTTTGCATTCTTCAGCGGTTGTTGAAATGGCATCAAAACCAATATAGGCAAAGAAAACAGCAGATACACCTTTTAAAATACCCGAAAATCCGTTGGGTGTAAATGGATGCCAATTTGCAGGATCAACATAATAGGCACCAAGAACAATCACTAGAAAAATGACTAAGAGTTTAATGATAACAAGTAAATTACTCATTGCTCTACTTTCTTTCATGCCAACAAATACCACGGCTGTAATTAATGCCACAATGCCAAATGCCGGAAGATCTAATATCAAACGCAATCCACCTAAATTAGGCGCTTGTGTCCATGCATGATAACGTTCAGCGATTGCTAAATCAAGCGATTCTAAACTTGATCCTGCTGCCAATGCTTCCGTTGCTTCAAGATATCCTTTATGGGCAGTTGAATAATCCATCGTTAACCAGTCGGCTATATGCAATCCGGCACTACTTGTGAGATGAGTAAAATAATCACTCCATGAAATGGCAACAGCAATATTTCCAATTGCATATTCCATTAATAAATCCCAACCAATGATCCACGCAAATATTTCACCGAAAGCAACATAGGCATAGGTATAAGCACTCCCTGAAACGGGCACTGTGCTTGCAAATTCAGCATAACAAAGTGCTGCAAAGCCACAAGCAAGCGCGGTAAATAAATATAAAAAGATAACCCCAGGTCCTCCATCAAAACAAGCTTTACCAATACTGCTAAATATGCCAGCACCAATGATAGCAGCTATTCCAAAAAAAGTAAGATCGCGAACGCCTAATACCTTATGTAATGAAACATGATCAACATCACCATATCCCGATGCGGCATCAGATAAGATTTTGTTGATACTTTTTTTTCTAAATAGTGATTTCATGAAATGTGATTTGAAACTTTGAATTTAATATGAAATCATTTCAAATGCAATAAATATCTTTGACGAAATGAACGACAATCGTTTTAAAACTAAAACAGAAAATGGCAAAACTTATATTTTCGACTCCAATCGGAAAAAGTATGTTGTTCTTACCGATGAAGAATGGGTTAGGCAAAATATTTTATTTTATCTCGTGCACGAAATGAAATACCCGCAGTCACTCATTTCTGTTGAAAAGCAAATTAAAGTTGGATCAAGAAATCGTCGGTATGATATTGTTATCTATAAAGAAACAATCCCTTGGTTAATTATTGAATGTAAACGTGAATCTGAAGTGCTCAATCAGCAAGTATTAAGTCAGTTGCTTTCATATAATTCAACTTTGCGAGTTGCTTACCTAACAATTACAAACGGCAAACAAGTCATGACCTACGATATTGCTCAGCGAAGTTGGAATAATTCTTTCCCTACTTTTGATGAAAATAAATGAAGTCTACTTAATTGAAAAATTGAGTAGTTCTTCATTAAATAATTCTGCCACCAATTGATCTCCAATTTCAACTGGTCCTACGCCTTTTGGCGTACCCGTATAAATAATATCTCCCATGTTTAATGTGAAAAATTGTGAAATATAAGAGATGATTTTTTCAAAACTAAATAATAAATTCTCAGTCTGTCCATTTTGAACTTTGACGCCATTTTTATTGAGTGAAAATTGAAATGGTTTATTTTTATCTTCATCAGTAATTGCTTTCCACTTACCTAAGACTGCAGACTGATCAAACGCTTTTGCAATTTCCCATGGCAATCCTTTTTCTTTTTGATATTGTTGTAAATCTCTTGCTGTAAAATCAATACCAACCGTAATAGCATCATAATAGTTTCGTGCAAATTTTTCACTCACTGCTCTGCCATTTTTACAAATCCGAAGAACAAGTTCGCATTCATAATGAAGATCCTTAGTAAAATTAGGATAATAGAAATCTTTGTTCTCAGATAGCAACGCAGTCGATGGTTTCATGAAAATGACGGGTGCGTCAGGTACTTCATTCTGCAATTCTTTGGCATGTTCAGCATAGTTTCTTCCGACACAAAATATTTTCATAAAGTTTTTTTAGTTTAAGATATTATTTAAGGCTCATACTTGATATTATTACATAAATTCATGGTACGTTCAATTCCGATTGTGCAAAAGTTTTCAATGATTTCGCCACAAGCAACTACCTTTTTATTCACCATTGGTATCTCACTATCACTCCATCTTCCGAGCACATAATCTACTTGCTTCCCTCGCGCAAAATTGTTGCCAATGCCAAATCTGAGTTTAGGATAGGCATTGCTACCAATACTTTCCTGAATACTTTTTAAACCATTATGTCCGGCATCTGAGCCACTTGCACGTAGTTTAATCACATTGAGCGGAAAGGCTAAATCGTCAACGATGGTAAGCGTATTTTCTATACTTATTTTTTCTTTGTCAATCCAATATTTAAATGCTTTACCACTTAAGTTCATATAGGTGGTTGGTTTAATTAATAGTAGAATTCGACCTTTAAATTTAATTTCACAGATATCAGCCAATCTATCCGAACTAAATTTACCGCCATGTTTATTGGCAAAAACATCCACTACATCAAATCCAATATTGTGACGCGTTTCAATATATTCTGCTCCGATATTCCCTAACCCAACGATTAAAAATTTCATTTGGCGAAAGTAATAAGGATTCAGTAAAATGAAGAATAGTGCGAGATGAAAAATACTGCTGTGCAAATGTTTGCCTATTATTTCAAATAATATTTGAACTATCTTTGAACTTCACAATTTTTTTATGAGAACAATTCTTGCACTTTTCTGCCTATCATTTTTTATTTCATGTTCAACTAATAAAGTAACCGAATTAACTGTTACCAATGAAAATGATTTTGCAATTGGTGTAACTGTTGTTGCAAATAATATTCGACAAGTTTTTCCAAATATTCAACCCAATTCAACTTTTAATGGTTTATACGATTGGACAAATATTGAAAAGAAAGACGGTCAATGGGTATTTTTGATTAAGAATGAAACTTCTGGTGGTGTAGATTCATTTTCACATGGTTATTTTAAAGAAGGTGAACTGTTTGGGTTTGTTGAGCTCCTAAGCAAGGGGAGTGAACTTCGTGTAAAAATCAGTGAATAGTCGAATATAAATTAATCATTTAAGAATCAAAAGAAAGAAACTTTAACTCCACAAAATTTTATTATTTTCGCAAGACTTTTCAAGTTCAATAACATGAAAAGCAAATCATAAAAATAAAACTTATGGGTTTAAATAAAGTAGTTGCAAATGCTGATGAAGCAATTAAGGGCATTGAAGATGGCATGACTTTACTTCTTGGTGGGTTTGGTTTATGCGGTATTCCTGAAAAATGTATTGCCGCTTTGGTCAAGAAAGGTGTAAAAGAATTGACCTGTGTTTCAAACAATGCTGGTGTTGATGATTTTGGAATTGGTTTAATGTTACAAGGCAGACAAGTAAAGAAAATGGTGTCATCATATGTCGGTGAAAATGAAGAGTTTGAACGTCAAATGCTAACCGGAGAATTAGAAGTAGAGCTAATACCGCAAGGGACACTTGCAACAAGATGTATGGCCACAGGTTATGGTATGCCAGTAATTTATACACCTGCAGGAGTCGGTACCGAAGTAGCAGAAGGTAAAGAAACACGAGAGTTTACTTTATATGGTGAAACCAAAGCTTATCTTATGGAACGCGCTTTTGAAAGTGATTTTGCCATAGTTAAAGCTTGGAAAGGCGATACACAAGGAAATTTAATTTTTAAAGCAACCTCTCGAAATTTTAATCCATTGATGGCAATGGCTGGAAGAATTACAATTGCTGAAGTGGAAGAATTAGTTGAAGTTGGCGAATTAGATCCTGATCAAATTCATACGCCAGGTATTTATGTTCATCGAATTTTTAAAGGAGAGAATTATGAAAAGCGAATTGAGCAACGTACTGTAACTAAAGTCAATTCATAATTTTTTTAGTGACGATTCCAGAATAAGATTTGATTGTCTAAAGGATTTTAATTAACTTCAGTATCAAATCAAAAGTTTCTGAGTTATGAAAATTCTAATATCGTTACTTTTTCTAGTTGCATTTCTATCAATATCTTGCACCAAAAAGTGTAAAGATGAAATTTTGGAAGACAAAGTTTTGGATGAAACCTATTCATACTTACTAAATGATTCTGCTCTTATTCGGGACTGTTTAGATACCACATTTAATTATGAATATCATACCCCAATTAATAAATTAATTAGCTTGAACAAGCTGGTTTCTACTAATAAACTTGTTTATAATTTGGACACGTTGGATAAAGCGAGCGGACAAGATTTTTACTATAAAGTTTATTCCCCAGGTGTGTTCACTGAAATTTATTTTATGTCCGATAGTCTTCTAATTAAGAAACGTCTTGCAGGTCTTGGATGTAATAGTTGGATTGTGTTTTCGGGAAAAAAATAATAATAATATCTAAGATATTTTTAGATTAGGGCTATTAGATTCTCAATTTTGATCGAATCCAAATTCAAATTAAATTCTAGTTGATTGTAAAAAATGCCTCTGTGCTATCTTTTCTATCAGCATAATCTGTTAGTATTCCTTTGAAACGACAATAGGTTGGGCCAACCCCAGAAGCGATATAGGTTTTTTCATTAATAGTATAACCATCCTTCCCATCAACACTTGCCCATTTTGCAAATATTGTTTTTATTACATTTCCTTGTGATACATCTAAAACATCGACCGTTAAATACAATGATTTCATTTTACCAGCGTATAAACGTAAATAATCTCTAGCTTGTAAGTCGGTTGCTGTACCTACAATATGAATATCTTCGCCATATGAATAGGTATCTAAATTAACCGGTACCGTAATCGCCAACACGGGAGGTATCGTGTCTTTATTAGGATTATAAGCATATGCATTTTGAGGTTTTTGTTTGCATGATATTGTAAAACTGATCACCACACACAAAATAGCAACAATTACACGGTTAGAATTTTTCATTCATCTTTTGTTTGAGTCTCAAATATAATCAAAATGATTGTAAAGCAAAGAATGTTTAATATTTTTACTTTTTGATGACGCTTTATCTTACAAGTAGATTTTTGTCATCTAAACCAGAATCATCCCACTAAGTTCTTGGTATGTTTGAAATGATATGACCTTATAAAACAACCGAATGAACAAATGAATAACGACGAAAATTTATATAGACTTGCCCTATCAAAAGTAGACGGAATTGGCCCTATCAGATATAAAAAGCTAGTAGAACATTTTGGTAGCGCAAAAGAAGTTTTTTCAAAATCAATAAGACAATTGAAATCCGTTTATGGTATTAGTCAATCGAATAGCATGGCAATCAAAAGTTTTTCAGATTTTAATACTATCGAGAAAGAAATTTTATTTGCTGAAAAAAATAATATTTTAATTCTAGGGTTGAATGATGAAGCCTATCCTCAGCGACTTAGACAATGTATCGATTCGCCATCTTTTTTATTTTATAAAGGAAGTGCTAGTTTAAATCATCCTCGAATTATATCTATTATTGGCACTCGATCCTTTACTGATTATGGAAGAAGGGCTTGTGAAGAAATAATAGAAGGACTTAAAACATATGATGTGATGGTTACCAGTGGTTTAGCTTTTGGAATTGATGCCATCGCACATAAAGCTTGTTTAAAACATCATTTGCCAACGGTTGGTGTAGTGGCCCATGGATTAGATTCAATTTACCCAATTGAACATATTGGCTTATCGCGTGAAATGCAAACTAATGGTGGAGTATTATCAGAGTATTTTTCTGGTACTAAACCCGATAAAGGAAATTTTCCAACCCGTAACAGAATTGTTGCAGGCATGGCAGATGCTACCCTTATTATTGAAACAGATTTAAAAGGGGGTTCAATTATTACTGGCGAAATTGCCTATTCTTATAATCGCGATTTATTGTGTGTGCCAGGTAGAATTAGCGATTCTAAAAGTAATGGTTGTAATTTTTTAATTAAATCATTAAAGGGGCAGATGGTTACATGCGCCGATGATATTGCAAATTGCATGGGGTGGGGGCTTCCGAAAATTGCCAAACCTCTACAACGACAATTATTTATTGAATTAAATGAGGATGAAGAGGTCATTGTTTCCTTATTAAAGCAGCATGAAAAATTACATATTGATGAATTTTATACGAAGTCTTTTTTAAATTCATCAGAATTAGCTTCATCGTTATTAAGTCTAGAGATGCAAAATATTATTCAGATAATGCCAGGTAAAATTGTTTCGCT
>DAOOQH010000155.1:0-8570 GCA_035388625.1 Chitinophagaceae bacterium
TGAATATTTTTCATAATTCATTGATAAGTATTATTGTCTTCTTCAAGATTTATTGTCTTTATCAATTTTGTTTACATGATTCTATCCTTCATCGACAAATCTGAATTGTTATCGTTTCTAAAGCTGTAGCTTTGAAAAAAACTATTATGCTAAAAATTATCTCAATTTCATTTCTTTGCTTTTTTACATTGATTAATGCAAAAGCTCAATTTACCTTACCCGAATTAAAATATAGTTACGATGCACTTGAACCCAATATTGATTCTTTAACAATGAGAATACATCATTCAAAACATCATCAAGCGTATATCGACAATTTGAACAAAGCATTATCACGTGAGCAACAGAATTTAGGCATCGAAGATATCTTAAGTAAAATGTCATCATTTAGTTTGCCGGTTCGAAATAATGCTGGTGGTCATTATAACCATAGTTTGTTTTGGACCTTGTTAACACCTGAAAAGAATACTCAGCTTATACCAAATTTAAAAGGTGCACTAATTAAACAATTCATTTCATTGGATAGTTTTAAAAAGGTTTTTGTGAGTGCAGGTTTAAGTCAGTTCGGATCAGGATGGGTTTGGTTAATTGTCAATAAACAAAATAAGCTTGAGATTGTAACCACAGCCAATCAAGATAATCCTTTAATGGATGATGCTTCAAAAAAGGGTTATCCTATTTTAGGTATTGATTTATGGGAGCATGCTTATTATTTATTGTATCAAAATAAACGAGCAGCGTATTTAAATTCAATTTGGGATATTATTAATTGGGATGAAGTAAGTAATAGATATAATGTTTCGCAAAATATGCGCAGATGAGATCATAAATAAGTTTCTTTAGATTCGTCTAATGAATTGTTTGTAGATTTTTAATAAATGAGTTTTATATCTTCTATAATTTAAAAAAAACGGATAGAATTACAATAAACTACTATTAGTTGTGACAATACAACTGAAAATAGAGTTTATACAACTGAAAGTAGAGGATATATTTTGGAAAGCGCTTTGAGAACAAAATATCTTTGCGGCATTAAAATTATATAAAATGCTCAATTCAAATTTAATCGGAAATAAAATTGCCGAAGCTAGAAAGAAGATGAAACTTTCACAGGCTGAACTCGCTCAAAAAATTTTAATTAGCCCACAAGCAGTAGGTAAATGGGAGAGGGGAGAATCGATGCCCGACATTACCACACTGAATCGGCTTGCTGAAATTTTCGAAGTCGATCTAAATTTCTTCTCAACTCAGGTTCAGAATGAAATGGTTTCAATAATTAAAAATGAAAAATCAGAGAATCTTCAATTTGAAGAGCTTAAGAGCAAACCAAGAAAAAAATTTGATTGGAATTGGAATATGTCTAGAGGGAATTGGGTGGATGCTGATTTTTCGGGTTTGAAGAATTTGCAAGAAAAATTTAGTGCTTCGAATATGAAGAATACCAAATTCATTGGTTCAGAATTGTCAGATTTAATTTTCCAAGCAAATCAAATTGACGGTTGTGATTTTACTCGATCGGATATGAGAAATAGTAAAATATTAGAATCTATTATAACTAAATCGGTTTTTGAAGAGTGCATTCTCATAGATTCAGAAATTCGGTCGAGCGAAATTTATCAATGTAATTTCTCAAAAGTAAATTTCTCTGGAAGTGAATTTAGAACGACTGAATTTAAAAACAATAGAATCGAAAATGCAATATGGAAATTAACATCTTTTAAAACATCTTCACTTACTGATTTAGTTTTTAATGGTCTAGTTGAAGATTGCATTTTTGAGAACTGTTCCTTCTCGAAAGTTACATTTCACCAAGCCATATTGAAAAATACGTTCTTTAAATGCAGAACTTTAAAAAATATTAAATTCATTGATTGTCAAGCTGATCGTATGACATATGAATTTTTGAAAAATGGAAAAGCTAATTTGACTGGATTAGAATTGTTGCAATGAAATAGATTTTTAGATGATGAGTAAAGAATTAACCTACACATATCAGTTATATTATTTGCTGAAGGTGAACATAAAGGTTTGAAATTATGGTAATCAAATTGTATAGTGTTCTAAATAAAATAGAGTGTCAAGATTGATAAACCTTAAAAGAATTATTGATTGAGATCAACACTGAACACATCAATTCAATTATTGAACTACTATTATTCAATCACTAATTTCCTTGTACTCGTTTTGCCTTCACGAGTAATGCTTACAAAATAAATTCCACTTGCAATTTGACGTGTATCAAAATTTACTTTATTGGGTTGTTTTGTAAACGGCACAATTAGTTTTTGTCCTAACGAGTTATTTAAAACAATGCTTGCATCTTCAATACCAACACCTTCTACGGTAAATTGATTATTAGCAGGATTAGGATAAATTTTAACCTCGTTCATCTCAGTTAAATCGTCAAATGTAAGTGGATAATCAATTGTAAAATTATAGGTAAAGCCTGCGCCAAAATCTGGATTAAATGTTTTTAATGTTGTGCCATTGCCTCTTTGAAAACGCATAATGCCAGCACCATCACTATTAGCCCACCAACTAATGCCATCGTTATCTGAATCAATCACTTCAAATTTGTAACAGCCAAAGGTTAAATTAAATGTATCACGGTAGATGGTATTATTTGCCAAACCAGATCGAGTTAAAAGTACATTTCCTGCCTCATCCATTAGCTTATATGAAGTTTCGGCACCGGCTGCATTTGATCTATGATAAACAATAAAGTTTGCAGGAACAACATCTGTTATCACAAAACTTGAATTCATTTTATTATTAAATGAATATTGATCTATACCTCCATTTGGATTTTTTAATTCAACATGAAATTCATTATCTGCTGAAATAAGATTCACCCATAATGATGAATTGGATAATTCAACCTCTGCTTTGGCAAGTGGTGCTAAATTCCCCATCCAATTATAGGTGCTTCGTTGCGTATTATTATTAATCCAATATTCAATTGTTAAACTTGTAAGTGGTGTTGATCCTGTGTTTTGAATAATAATTTTTGGATTGGCACAAATAGCTTGATCACGTGCATACTCAATTTTTTTTGTTGGAGCCATTATATCTACCACAGCTGCATCTAAATTAAAATTTAATGGGCCATAAGTCACTAGTTGATTAGTTACGATATAATTTGAATTACCTACATCTGCTGGGTTAATAAATGCCATATGATAATCAATATTTGCAAATTGACCAGCTGTTACGTATGGTGTAATATCAAATTCTTCTAAATCACTTGCCATACCTGGGCACCAGCCACATCTATCATAAACCCAAGTTCCACCTTGAGGAAATACTGGATTTAAACCACATTTTTTATAAACCTTCCAAGTAAATTCTTCGAGTCCTCCAGCAATATTCATGGTGTGGTCGCGCTCAATAAATTCTCCTTCTTGGCCATGGCCAGTTATCATGGTTCTAATTTTAAACGACTTCCCACTCGCATCTAATAAAACATCTCTTGGTTCAAAATATTTATTGGTATAAATATTATCGTAATTACAATTTACGGGTTGTCTCCATATTTGTTTAATATCTTTTACTTCACGAACAGGTGTCCCTACTAGAAAGTAAAATTTGATATCCAAATTTTCTTGCCATTCGCCTCCACGTTCAATACTTAATCTTTTACTTCCTTTTAAAATTGGTAAGAAGTCAGTCATATCAAACGTCCATGTTTTTCCACTCATGCCTAAATCTAAATTAATTCCATAAGGAGTTACAAACGACATTAATTCAAATTTTGAAGGATATCTTTCCATGTATGGAAGGTTTGATATAGAAATGGTTGCTGAAGGTGCAACAACAAAAGAATCGATTTTAGCTCCAGTAACACCATCATACAAATATTTAAATGAAGCATGCCAATAAATATTAGTACTTGTAATATTATACGAATCGCTTAATAAGGTACCTCCATTTGATACAACGGTATATTGATTTACAATATTTGGCGATGCAGGTAATGAATCAAGAATGTTGATATTGCTATTTGTGATCACATAATTTCCTTGTAAAAATATTGTGTTTGGGCGTTGCGTATTTTCGACAAACAATCTTGATAATTCATCCCCACGAGTAAATTTCCAATCGGGTGAATAAGTAAAATTACCTGATAACGCATTGACGCTTGCATCGGCCGACAATGCACCACTTCCTTCATCTAGTTTATAATAAGCCACTAAATTTGAATAATTTGGATGTGAAGGTAAAATTGATTTATTCATCCAAGCTTGTATATCAGTTTGATTTAATTCGGCATTCCAAATGGTAAGTTCATCTATGTCACCATGATATAAATTGCCCTTATTAATATTGGCACCTAGTATTAAAGAGTCAATAGTAATTGGATTTACTTTCCCAGTTCCTGTATGCCAAAGCGTACCGTTCAAGTATATATTCATGATACCCGTCGTTGCATTTTTTGTAAAGGTCCAATGATTCCATGTTTGTTCAATTTCACTTAAGTTAGCTAATTTGTCAATTCTATCATAACCCGAACCATTATTTCCGCAATCAAAATAAACACGAGAATTACTCCAAGGATGATGAATATTAAGTTGTCGTCTATTCGCATTATCGACACCTTCTAAAATTGAGGTTGTTCGTGCGTTCACACCTGAGTTTCCTTTGCTCCAAAACGACACAGTAATTTGATTATTGATACTCGAGAAGGGCGCTGTTGGTAAAGCACCTACAATGCCGCTTGCTGTATTAATATGATATCCATTTGTCGCAGATAACATTGAAATATTCGAAGTAGTTCCACCTGCCAAATTTAAAACAGAATTAGTTGTTGAATTAGTGAAACTCAAATCAATAATAATATTTGTTGATCCATTCCAAAGGAAGGGTGTATGAAATTGAAGACGATTATTACCAATAGTAAAATTTGTATTTGAATAATAATGCTCTGAATAACCAGTTAAGTCTGGCAATGATGCATCTAAACTAGTTAAGGTTGTATTTTTGATTCGAACTTTTAAAAAATTAACGGTACTTGCTGAAAGGGCATTGAATATAAATCCATCAATATTGCCAGCTGTAACACCGGCCGCAGCTAATTCAGCTTGGGTAAATAATATTTGGGCACGACCACTTTTTTTATTCGCAGGCAATACATTATTTAATGAAAGAATTCCTGATCCAACAGGATATTGATTTTCAGAAACTATCGTTGCATTTGTGACAGTTTGCGCAAATTGATATTGATTATAATAGGGTGAGGTAACATAAGGGTAAGAGCCACCAGTAAAATTACTAATGGTGTGCGATGGCCGATTACTACTCACTGAATCAACACGTGATGAATCGGTTAAATAGGTATTACACGAATAATCCCATTCACCACAACCGATATTAGTTTGCCCTGCAACACCAGGTGAAACCAACCCATTTTTACAACGCATATTATACAACATAATTACCTTTTCATAATTAATACCAGGAAGGTTAGGGAAGTTAATCATTGTATCTCTTGTCGTTGATCCATAAGTAAAGGTTTGGACTGTTATGGTATCGCCCGGTGATTGAGCGAATGCAATAAATGGAACAAAAAGCACAAAAAATGAAAGTAATTTTTTAAACATGAGGATTAATTTTTTAATAGTGGTAAATCTAAGAATTAAAGTTCAAAACTTTATTTTATAATGATAATAAATCACGTCTTTGAGAGGAATTTCAAATTTTCTCATGTCAAGGGCAAATCTTTTTATGTTTTTAAGAACTCAAGCAAATCGGAATCAGATTTTGGATTCATTTCACTTATAAAATGAGAAAAATAGGATTTGAATAAATTGTGGATAAATAATAAAACTTGATGCTTTGTAGACCTTGATTTTACTGTGTTTCGTTTCAAAAACAATCTTATTGAAAACTTGCAAATTGACCATAAAAAACTTACTTTTGTCCACCTTTCAAAATTGGGAATTTTTATTAAAACAATACGTTTAAAACCACGTAGAATATCTATTAAGTAAAACAACAAAAATGTCATTAGAAAACGAAGAAGTAAAACAACCAAATTATGGTGCCGATAGTATTCAAGTATTAGAAGGATTAGAAGCTGTGCGCAAAAGACCAGCCATGTATATAGGTGATGTAAGTGTAAAAGGATTTCATCATTTGGTATACGAGGTAGTAGATAATTCAATTGACGAGGCTTTAGCAGGTCATTGTAAAAATATAACTGTAAAAATTTTAGTAGATAATTCTATTTCAGTTGAAGATGATGGAAGAGGTATTCCTACTGCCATGCATACGAAAGAAAAGCGTTCAGCTTTAGAAGTGGTTATGACAGTTTTACACGCAGGAGGTAAATTTGATAAAGGTTCGTATAAAGTATCAGGTGGTTTACATGGTGTAGGTGTGAGCTGTGTGAATGCTTTGAGTAAATATTTATACGTTCAGGTTAATCGTGATGGCAAATCATTTGAACAAGAATATAGTTGTGGTATTCCTAAATATCCTGTAAGAGAGACTGGTGTTAGTGATAAAACGGGCACTAAAGTTACCTTTCTTCCAGATGATAGTATTTTTAATGTAAATGTGTACAATTATGAAATTCTCGCAGCTCGTTTGCGTGAACTTTCATTTTTAAATCGTGGTATTCGAATTCACCTAATCGATGAACGTGAAAAAGATGAAGCAGGTGAATATTTAAAAGATACTTTTTATAGTGAAGGTGGTATCAGTGATTTTATCTTACTACTCGACAAAAATGCAAAACGCGACGGACTTCTTCCTGAACCAATTTATGTTTCTGATTTTGATGAAACAAGCAATGTTACTGTTGAATTGGCCATGATGTATAATCAGTCCTATAGTGAAAATATTTTCTCGTACGTCAACAATATCAATACCATCGAAGGAGGTACCCATGTGGCTGGATTTAGAAGAGCCTTAACAAGGGTCTTCAAAGCCTATGGCGATAAAAACAAATTATTTGAAAGAGCTAAAGTAGATATTCTTGGTGATGATTTTCGTGAAGGATTAAGTAGTGTCATTTCAATTAAGGTACCAGAGCCACAATTTGAAGGACAAACAAAAACAAAATTAGGAAATAGTGAAGTGTCTGGAATCGTTGATTCCGCTGTTTCACGCGTGTTAGAAGCCTTTTTAGAAGAGCATCCTAAAGAAGCGCGCATCATCATTGATAAAGTAATTTTAGCAGCCCAAGCGCGACAAGCAGCTCGTAAAGCACGTGAATTAGTTCAACGTAAAAATGTTTTAACAGGAAGCGGTTTGCCAGGTAAATTGGCCGATTGTAGTGATAATGATCCAACTAAATGCGAACTCTATCTTGTCGAAGGAGATTCGGCTGGTGGTACGGCTAAACAAGGTCGTAACCGACAATATCAGGCTATTCTGCCACTTAGAGGTAAAATTCTGAATGTTGAAAAAGCCATGCCACATAAGGTTTTCGAAAACGAAGAGATCCGTAACATGTATACTGGTTTAGGTGTTACCATTGGTACGCCTGATGATGCCAAGGCTTTAAACACATCTAAACTTCGTTATCATAAACTTATTATCATGACCGATGCCGATGTTGATGGTTCGCATATCTCAACATTAATTCTTACGTTCTTATATCGTTATATGAAAGAATTAGTTGAACAAGGTTATGTATATATTGCTCAACCGCCACTTTATTTAGTAAAAAAAGGAAAGGAACAAGCCTACGCATTTGATGAAGCAGAAAGAAGAAAAGTCATTGAACGAATTGCAGGAGGTAATGAAGACGCAGTGCATACACAACGTTATAAAGGTCTTGGTGAAATGAATGCAGAGCAATTATGGGAGACAACTATGGATCCTGCACGACGAACTTTAAAACAAATTACTATTGAAAGTGCCGCCGAAGCAGATCGCGTATTTTCGATGTTGATGGGTGAGGAAGTTCCTCCACGTCGTGAGTTCATTGAAAAGCACGCCAAGTACGCAAAGATTGATGTTTAGGTAATTAAATACTAAACGACTTTAATTTATCTTTTTTCTTACGTTTTTTTTTGAAGCTAATCCCGCCTTACGTTCCAAGGCCTTCCCAAAGCATCAGGCGCTTTTCTCTACAGTCGGGGCTAGGGCTTGTTGTTTTCAATTAATGTTTTTTATTAAACGAGGTATCAGCAGCATCTAATTGACTTTAAACAAATATAGGATTATTTGTAAGTGGGGCTTCATGAGTAATGCACTTGCTAGTGATATCAGAAATAATTCTACAATCTGAATTATTTCACTAATTTCATTTCATCAACCACCCATTTAGCATCGCCAAACTTTTCGATAATGAAAAGGGTATACCGAATATCCAAAGTAATATTTCTGCATAAATTAGGATCAAATAAAATATCACTCATCGTGCCTTCCCAAATACGATCGAAATTTGTTCCAATCAATTCTCCTTTCGCATTAATTACTGGACTTCCAGAATTTCCTCCAGTGGTATGGTTTGAGGCAAGAAAAGCTAGCGGCACAGTTGGCTTTCCGTTGTCAATAATCGAATATCGACCATAGTCTTTGGTTCGATGAAGCTCTTTTAATTTTTCAGGAACGCGAAACTC
>DAOOQH010000156.1:0-8470 GCA_035388625.1 Chitinophagaceae bacterium
GTACTTCTCTTGCTGCGCATCCATCTCCTCCTCCTAAAATTAGAACTTCTTTGGCTTGTGGAAACAAACAAAAACTTGGATGAACCAGGGATTCATGATAGCGATATTCATCGGCGCTATTAAATTGCAAATTACCATTCAGGTAGAGTTTTTTCCCTTGTTTACTACCTGTTATTGTAATACGTTGATATGGCGTTGATTGGCTATATAAAACATTTTCACCATAGTTTGTCTCTTCGGCATAGTTCATAATTCGTTCTGAAAAAACAAACATGATCACCAACAATAAAATCGAACTTAGTCCCACTAATTTAAGTCCGATTAATTTTTTATTCTTTTGCATGAAGATAAGTACTAAAGCTACCATGATATTCATCATTCCAAAAAACAAAGAGGTTTTAATGATACCAAAATGAGGAACAAAAAATAATGGAAAAGCAATTGAAGCTAGCAAAGCTCCAGCATAATCAAAACTAAATACTTTTGAAATTAAATCTTTAAACTCAATATCCTTGCGGAGGATATTCATCATCAAAGGAATTTCTAATCCAACTAAAATACCAGTAAGTCCAATGGTGCCAAAAAGAGCAATTCTGAATGAGTGGATATAGTTGAATAAAACAAAGAATAAAATACTACTCATTCCGCCTAAAAGTCCAACAGCAATTTCAACCCAAATAAATGTTGAAATTAGATTTTGATGAATATACTTTGATAAGTAAGCACCAATTCCCATTGCAAATAAATACACACCAATAACCATTGAGAACTGCGTTACAGAATCACCTAATAAATAGCTTGCTACAGTACCTGCAATTAATTCATAAATAAGACCACAGGTGGCAATTACACCAACTGAAAATAATAATAGAAAACGCATTAATGAATGGCCGAAGCAATAATAATAGCGATTGCAATAATAAATGCGGCGGCTACAATAGCAATTGCATTGTTTTTATTCACCACAACTTCTTTCCAGATATTTTCAGGAGTCACTTTTTCGATGATCCAAAATGAGATCACTAAAATTATAATTCCGATAACTGAATAGGTGATTGATGCTGTAATTAGTTTTAAATTAAAATATTCATTCATATTACTTGATTTTATTTATGATAAAAAAAGGATCTACCTCTTGTTGTTGATGATTTACTTGTTTCTGTTGAAATTGAATTAAAAAAGGAAAAGCCAAAAGTTTGAAAAAAAAGATATAAGGCGAGTGTCAAACTAATGACAATCATGTGAAATGGCTTTCTAAAAAAAATATTTAAGAATTGATTTTTCATTGTTTATGTATCACTTGTTGTAAAATAATCTTCGCCCCATTTATCAGCTTCAAATTTACCCATCATCATTTGTAAGACAATATTAATTATAACCAGGAGAATAGTTAGTGTCCAAAAAATACTCCAACTTGCTTTATAAACACCAATTTTAATTTCAAATTCTTTGGGTGTCACGCCAGCTTGTTGTATGGGTTTAATTTCAAAATGATAATTTCCTTTATCCAATCTGGTTACAGAACCACTTGCCGATCTTGATCCTTCAGACCATGATTCGCCACCTTCATAACCATGATAATGCTCGGCCTCCATATCGAAATACTTTTCCTCCCCATTTCCATCATTAATTAAAGCAAATTGCAATGCAGCCCAATCGTTATCTAATTGGTCACATTCAATTTCTATATCCATAATTGCATGATCATAGGGAATTTTAATATTTGGGATATGTATTTCGTTCGAATTATCAATACTCGTATTGACAACTGCTTTATTTAAACTTAGATCGGGATAAATATATTTATATGTAAACTGCAAACACAAAAACAATCCAATCAAAATCACACTTGCAATCCGGAAATTAGGCAAATGAATATCATATTTAAATGGTTGACTACCTACAATTCCAATTCGCCGTGGGAGTTTTACTTTTCGTTTAAGATTTTGATTTACTTCAGAACGATATAAGTAGGTACTGAAAAAACGAGTATTGGTTTTTGTCTTCTCATCATATTCAACTAAAATCAAACCAGGAGGATTAATAAATTCAAAAGCTCGTTTTCCACCATCTAGTAAAAAATCAAAATTAAATTCGCCTGTTGCATACAAGATATCAATTTTGTATTGATGAAATAAGGTATAATAATCGGCCTTGTAAATTACTCCATTTACAGCATCCTTTGGTTGCCAATTGGGTAATTCTTCTTCTTCATATTCAATAATATTCCAATGACCATTGTAATCTGATAAATAAATATTTGAATATTCAGGATTGGTAAATACATATTCAGTCCAAATTGCATGAGGATCACTTACTTCAGACTTAACAATTACGCCAGTAAGTAAAAACTCAATATCATTATGCTTATAGATATCGCCTAATTGTAATACATTGGTATAGATCTTTTTGGTATCATCTTGTTTAAACTCAAATACCTTCTGAGACTTATCAATTAAATGATTGCATTGATCGCAAACAAACAGTATTGATTCATTACTTCTTTGGGTAATGGATGCTTGGCAAGATGGGCATTGATATTGAATAAGATCTTGCATCAACTAACGTGGTATAATTTGATTTGAAATAATTTCACCTTCAAAAAATTGTACAATTCTATTGGCCAATTCAACAACTAAATCGTCATTATTTTTACTGTAATTGCATAAATACACATCAAAAGTAACAGTATTAAGTTCAGGCCATGTATGAATAGCAATATGGGATTCAGCCAAACAATAAACTGAAGTAAAACCTGCATTTTCAAATTGGTATTCAGTCCTCCCTAATTCTTTCAATCCATTTTGAATCAATTGTGCTGAAATAAAAATTTGCCAATCACTCAATTGGCTGAGTTTTTGGATTTGGTTCGTTCGAATTGTATAAACAGCATGTTGACCAAGAATGGTATCGACCATAGTATGAATTCAATTTTTCAGGAAAAGTCAAATGTAATAATTTATATCGAATTTGTACAAACTAGGGTTGGTTAGGTATAAATAAATTAGTATCCGTTTTGACAAATCAATATTAAGCGAATGAATTCAGACAAATACCGCAGTTTCAGGTAATTTGTAGAATAATATTTTATATTTGATTCATGAAAAAATTATTTTACGCTATTCCAACTTTCATAGCGTTGGTTTTATTTGCTTGCAATGGAAATGAAGTTAAAGATTCAATTTCGAAAATTAGATTTATCAATGCCTCTTCAATCTCTGGAGACATTAATGTATTTATAGATTATAATAAAGTGTTTGCAACAGATATCGTTTACTTAAGTTTTAGTTTGTTTACTGAACATATTGCTACTACCCATACGATTCAAATTAAAACTGCTTCTGGCAGTTTGATTAAGGAAATGGCATTGGACATGGTTGAAAATAAAACCTATTCGATTTTTGTTTATGATTCAATGAATACCACGCGTGTTAAATTAATTGAAGAAAATTTTAGTGTTGCTCAAGGTTCATATTGCAAATTGCGATTTTTACATTTATCTAATAATGCACCGGCTACTGATGTTACACAGGGGACCGATACAAATATTCTTTTCTCAAATTATTCAAATGGCGATTTAAGTGACTATACAATTTTCCCTATTGATTCAGTTTATTTTAATGCGCATAATACTGGAATTGCTTCACCTTACTATACTCAGCCACGTTATAATAAATTCAAAGCTGGAAATTTTTACACCATGTGTTTAAAAGGCAATCAAGGTTCAACAGGTATTGACAGTCTGGGTTTTTTCATCATTGAAAATAACGCTACATATTAGTCGAACAAAGAATTCTTTATCAACCACTATTTCTCATAATAATCTAAATCTTTTCCATGGGTTTCTTTGAGTAAACTGGCTGCAATAAATGCAATCACGCAACAAATGATACCGACAAAAAGTGCACTGTTTAATTTATGAATGCCAATAAATTGAAAGAATCCATAGAGTAATGAAATAGGTACTAATGAAGCGCGAATAAAATTTGGCACTGAGGTTGTTACAGTAGCACGAATATTCGTTCCAAATTGTTCAGATGCGGTAGTTATTAAAACTGCCCAATAACCAGCAGCAAAACCCAATATAGCAAACAAGATATAAAATTGTTGAACTGTAGCACCTCGCATAAAGAAATAAGCAATTACCATGATAAGGGTTGCAAAAACATAATATTGTAAAACGCGAACCCTCGATTTCATCAATTGACTCATAATGCCCGACGTCAAATCACCTAAGGTTACACCAGCATAACAATACATAATTGAGTACGCCGGTTTTATTTCGCCTATAATATCTAGTTCTTTTCCAAGTTCAGGACTTAAAGTAATTAAAATACCGATACAATACCAAATGGGTAATCCAACGAAAATACATTTCAGATATATCATCATCCGCGATCGACTCATAAAAAGCATTTTCAAACTTCCCATTTCATGCGTCGATTCTTTTGCTTCTTTATACATACCCGACTCAAACACTCCAAAACGCATGATCAATAAGATTAATCCTAAACCTCCGCCGACAAAGTAGCTGGTTGTCCAATCAAAATTAACGCCAATAAAGCCAGCTAATAATGCACCTGAAACGCCAACCGTTGCTACTATAGTTGTTCCCCAACCTCTTTGATCTTTATGTAATATTTCAGACACTAAGGTAATGCCCGCGCCTAATTCACCTGCCAAACCAACACCGGCAATGAAACGTAATATTCCATATTGAGTTATATCCGTTACAAAACCATTTAAAATATTGGCAACCGAGTACATAATAATTGATCCAAACAAAACTGAGAGACGACCTTTTTTATCACCTATAATACCCCAAATCAAACCACCAACCAACATCCCAATCATTTGAATATTTAATAACCATAATCCATTTTTTTCTAAATTAGATTCAGATACTCCAATGGCTAAAAGACTTTTCTTTCGAACAATACTAAAAAGTACCAAATCGTAAATGTCAACAAAATAGCCAAGTGCGGCAACTAAAACAGGTATACTTAAAACCTTGGATGATTTATTCATGTTTTAAAAGTAATATCTAGGCTTTAAAAAAAGAAATATGCTAAATGAAATCTGCCAATATTAAAGTAAATGTCGCGTATTCAAAAAATTGAATGTTTATCCTCTAAGTCATACCAATATAAAATTTTAAAAGTCAGAAATGTCGCAGCCAGATATACTGCTAAAATTATTCTCACAGATTAATCAGATAACACAGATAAATACAAAAAAAAATACCGATTATGTTATCCATTTGATTCAATTTTCGGTGTTTCAATTGTAATCTTTTCAAATTATATCGGCATTAACCATTTTGAAATTTAGAAATAGCTTGGACTATTTATGAATTAGAATTGTTATTATCTGCGGATTCTGTGCTCTCTGTGAGACAATGAGTTTCTGAATTATTAACTAGAAAGCTATTTGACTCATTAAGGAAGAATTATAATGTTGCACAATAACGGATTATCATAAAAAAATGGGTATTTCAACTACTTAAAATAATTCATCATTCGATTGGAATTTCAAACACTATTATCTACTAATTGATAAACATCCAATGAAAACCAAATCGCATCATAAAATTCTGAGCAGGATATAAATCTGTGTTGATATTATTACGCGTAAATATTTGTTGCAATTCATCAAAGGAAATGCTCGCTCTGAATGTCTTTACTTTAAAATTAAAAAAGTAACTACAGCGAGGAAAATTTGAAATTTTTCGGGTGTACTGCGATACAAATCCATATAATACTGGCGCATATTGATCGGTGTAATAAGGCGAATTAAATCGGATATCAAACCCAGTTGACATGTTTAATTTCTTTTTCAAAATTAAATTCTCATAAGCTAAACGGCTTGAAGATGCGAACAAGGGTAAATGAATTGGCGAATTATTTGAAACGAATTGAAGAAGTATGGTATTATCAAATGCAAATCGACGATATTTTAATCGTTTAACTATTTCAACTTGAGTTAATGGAATCACCTTGTCGTATTGCTGACTTTGCAAGCTTGTATCCCAATAAATATAATTGGCCATTAAAAAATAATTCAATTGGGCACGAGCATTATACTTGTCATTCGAATATGTAAAATTCAATTTACTAATGGTTTGCTTTTTTGAGTTGGATTGAATTGAAAAAATATTTGACATATAAAACTCATTCATAAAAGGCGTATTTTGAATAGCCTGGTCGAAACCAATTCTAAATTTACCCAATTCGTTTTTAAAATTCCTTCCTGCTTGCGCCGATAATAAAGTATTGCCTATTAAATTGCCGGTAAAGTAAAATTTTAAGGAAGCATTATAAAGCCATTCATTTTCTTGTACTGCAGATTTATAAATATTGGCAAACACATAATTATTAATAAACCGATCTCTATAAAACAAATTCATCACCCTATCGATTTCAATACCATAACCAGCTTCGGCCTGCATTATTTTTTTCTTGAACGTAATATTTCCTGTTAATGAGAAAGCGTTACCAATTTGGCTATATCGATATTTCGAGTAGGCAGAATCAACCGAATTAAATGAAAAATTTTCTAATGAAGCGTAATAGGTTGTATCAGGTGTTAGATCTTTAAAGCTAAATAATGAACCTGTTGTGTACAAAACATGTTTAATACCAAAAACAGGTTTAAATGTATAATAAGTTTCAGAGCTATCGGCATTCAGAACACTATCCTTAACCCCGAAATAATATTGATGTTTTAAATTAATTGAAAGATCACGAAAATAATTTGTCATGCTTGATCTATTCACACCTGGACCTTGATCAAAATTAACAGGCACCAATCGTTTATTATTATAGGCTAAATCATATAAATAATTTTCATCGGTAATCCCTCCATTTTCATCTTGCTGTACCTTATTATAGAGAATAGCAGCATCCAGTTTGTATTGTTGGTTTTTAGATGAATAGTTACTACTAAGCATTAAGTGATCATTATTCGTACGTTGATATTTATATGAACCTGGTGAGCCTTCTTTGCGATATGAAGCAGTCATATTCCAATTGGGATTTACATTTCGTGAGTGCATAATCTCAATAATTTGCTCTTGCTTGGTACCAATACGATAATATAAATTTGAGTATGGTCGAGTGGTATTGTAAAATTTCACTTTTTGAATGGTAGATAGAAAAGATTGGTTAGATTGAATTCCTAATTTATTACTAGGCAACAAATTAGGTTTAAAATAAACTGAATGAGTTGCACTAGCAAAATTACCTAAATCGATGTCCCATTCACTTAAGATCGGACTTCGATGTAAAAGAGTAATACCTGAATCTAATTTCAATCGGGTTGTATCACTCCAATGATAGAAATGGATAGCGATGCTATCATTTGTTTTTCTTTGCCTTTTACTCAGCGTATCGCTTGGGTTTTGTGAATCAATTTGATTATTTTGATTTTGTCTATTTGAATTAGAAAATAATTGACAATCTCCCTTTTCTATTTGTAGCATAAGAAAAAAGAAAGTAAGCACACCAGCAAGGACAAGGCTATTATTTTTAAGCAAAACAAGTTTTAATAAGAATTCAAAAATAAGACCATAGGATTACAATTCTCCTAATAATTCTTTAAATATCAAAGCCATTCGTGGAGCAGCAATATTCGCAGCTTCTAAAACTTCTTCATGCGTAATAATATTCATTTCATCACGAATACCTAAATCGGTGATCACACTCATTCCGAAAACTTTCATACCCATATGTTTAGCCACAATTACTTCAGGCACCGTACTCATTCCAACAGTATCGCCACCAATTATATGCAACCATTTGTACTCGGCTTTTGTTTCAAATGTGGGTCCTTGTAATCCGATATAAACACCCTCATGAACTAAAATATCATTTTTTGCTGCAATCGATTTTGCTTTTTCAACCAATGCTAAAGCATAGGGTTCAGTCATATCTGGAAAACGTGGTCCCATGGTTTCATCATTTTTCCCTCTTAAAGGATGTTCTGGAAACAGGTTGATATGATCTTTAATGATCATCAAATCGCCTACATTAAAAGCTTTACTCATTCCTCCTGCAGCATTCGAAACCATAAGTAGTTCTGCACCCAACATTTTCATCACCCTTACAGGGAATGTAACCTCTTGCATGGTATAACCTTCATAATAATGAAATCTACCACTCAACATCACCACTTCTTTTCCATTTACTTTGCCAAATAATAATTTACCACCATGTCCTTTTACCGTGCTCACGGGAAAGTTAGGAATATCATGATAATCTAATGAAACACTCACTTCAATATCATTTACCAATCCACCTAGACCACTGCCTAATATAATACCAGCAATAGGTTTAGCCACTATTTTTGATTGAATAAACGAAACGGTTTCTTGCAGTTTTTCTTGATTTACATTTTGCATGTGGCGAAGATAAGCAATTTAGGAATTTGGAAAGTACTATAGCATTTTTTGGTAGGATTGAATAAGTTGAAT
>DAOOQH010000157.1:0-8466 GCA_035388625.1 Chitinophagaceae bacterium
ATTAATCGTATTAATTTTTAATAATGGAGGTTCTGAAATTGTGAAAGAATTTGTAGCTGAACATCCATTTATATCTGAACAAATAACTGTATAATTGCCCATTGCCAAATTAGTAAATATGCCTGTAGCATTTGATATACTGCCTGGACTTAATTGATAGGAGAGTGCACCTGTTCCTCCGGAATATGAAAGACTAATTTGGCCAGTATTGCTTCCATAGCATAATATATCTTGAAAGCTTGTATTGATCAAGTTTAAACTAGTAGGATCTATAATCGTATGAATAGACGTTAAGCTACATCCATTTGCATCTATTGCTATGATGGTATACTGTGCTGCTGAAAGATTTGTAAACAATCCAGTTGAATTTGAAATGGATCCTGGGTTCAATGTATAATTAATAGTACCACTTCCACCTGTTGCTACACCTGTTATTTTCCCATCTTGTAGTCCATGACAAGTTATATTTTCTGCAATATTTGTTACCCAAACTAAAGATGGAGGTGACTGAATAACACTTGTTTCAGTAATTGAACATCCTATTGCATCTGAAATTGTAACCGTATAAGAACCAGCGCCCAGCCCTGTAAAATTGCCATTCGTATTCGATAGTCCTAAAGGTTGCAATACATAAGATGTTACTCCGATATTATTAATGGCTGTAATATTTATAGTGCCATTTTGTGATCCCGAACAAAGTATATTAGTTGTATTATTGAATGCATCTAAAGTTGAAATAGTTTTTGTTATGGTTGAAGTCCCGTTACAGGGTCCGCTTACTGTTAGTGTAACGGTATAGGTACCTGGAGCAGAAAAAGTATGGGTCGGGTTTTGTTGGCCACTACCATTATTTGAGCCAGAAGCAGGATCACCAAAATTCCAAACAAAATTAGTTGGACATAAGCTTGATGCATTTGTGAATTGATATTGAAGATTAGTTGAAGTGCAATTGTAGGTAAAATTGGCATTATTGCTTGGTGCATTTTCAATAAGAATTTCATCAAAGGCAATTCCATCGAAGGCGTTGCAGGCGGTTCCTGCACCAAAGGCCATTCGAAACCGCACAGAAGGTAGACCACCTAAATTATTCAAACAGTGTTTCGCTGTCACCCAACCATTGCTTCCATTCCCTCCTTGACATGAACCTGATGTTGGTAATGCTGATCCAGCCCAACCAGAACGAGGATTCGCTAAGGTTGACAAGTTTATAATATTTGAAGTATTAAACCAATTTTGAGTCATGCAGTTAGTTGCCTCTCCATCACTACCAACATTGGTCCATGTTAAACCATTATCTAATGATGATTGAAAAGTGGCTCCATCATACGTGTTTTCGCACTCCCAGTAAATTTTAAATGATATGACAGGATTAGGGATGCTTGTAAAATCAAAACAGGGACTCGTTACATAAGAGCGTTCTCCATTTGTATAAAACGAACCATTTAATCCACCAATCACCCAACATTTAGTGCCCCCTCCTGCATTTGTAATAAATGCTTTTGATGGCGCTCCCCAAGCCCAATCATTCCCAAGTCCGCCACTAGTCCAGCCGCCCGTGTTCACCTCGAAATTCTGAGTATAGGGAAAAGAGCTCACTGTGAATGGACATTGAGCTATGTTTTTAAATTGAATGGCAAGAAATAGTAAAAGGAGTACATTTATTTTGTACATGTTGTGGGGATATGTTTTGGGGCTTCGAAATTAATTCATTTACTTCAGATAAACGCGTAATTAACTTAGTTGGTAAACTGTTCATGATTTGGTAATCATATCAGCCACCAATTTGTCGATAGGAAGCGTTACATCTGCCTTTGAAAATATTGATAATGGGATCTTTCTAAATCGAATTTCTTCGCGATCTTGATGTTTAAAATCAAAGGCAGATTCCGCCCAATCGATCTTGATTTCGTTCGTGAATATAGGTTTAACTTTATAATAGATGCTAATGATTTGAGCGTTTGGATTGAAGGCAGAAATCTGAAAAAAATCTGTAGTATAGAAATGTTCAATAATATCTATGTCAATATTCAGTTCTTCACGCCATTCGCGGATCAAACAATCTTTAATACCTTCACCAAATTCAAGTCCACCTCCTGGAAATTTTGTAAACTGAAAATCATTGATTCTTTCATCGCTAACAAGGATTTCATTTTCATCATTGATCCAAATTCCATAAACCCTAATATTAAAATGCTGCATGAATTTAATTTGTTGTATAAAATTTTCGACTTAATACTTTTTTAAGTTCACGAACAATGATGAGATGAGCCATTGCCTCCACAGAATTATAGTTTGGAAGTTCTTTTTCACCTTTTAGCAATTCATCTTCTGATAAATCAATTCGATAGAGCACTGAAACTAATTTTGATGGAGATATTCTAAGAAGATAATCAATCTGTGCAATTAGTTGCTGATGCAGTTCGGTGTAAGCATTTACAGTAATTCCGGAAAAAGAAATATCTAGTCCAAATATGGCAAAATCTTTTATGATTTGTTCAGCCGTCTGAGTTACCAGTTCAGCTTTGTTTAAATAGATTTCGAGTTGATTTTGCGAAATATGCTTATCTAATTCATGCATGATTAGGGTTTGAAAAATGAGTGTAAATTAAAATACAATTACGAATACCGAATTACGAACGCAAATTACGAATTACGATTACAATTATAAATTTTGAATTCAATTATAGATTACAATTCTCAAAAGGTAAACATGCTGCTTATTTCGCGAAATGTCAAATTCTAATTGCTATCTACCATTTACTCATTCAAAACTACCATTTACTCATTTGTCTCTAGTATCAAATATGAATGCTTATATATTTGTTCTCAGTAGGTTATTTATGTGACTTTTTCAATTGAAGCCCGTCGAAAGATGGGCTTCTTTCTTTTAGTTTTCTTTGAGTAAGACTTCAAAGATATCAATAATGGAAGGGTAAGTATTTCTGAGCTGAAATCGAATATTATTCTTGTGAACCCAAATCGACTTTTTAATTCC
Source organism: Chitinophagaceae bacterium (assembly GCA_035388625.1). GTDB lineage: Bacteria > Bacteroidota > Bacteroidia > Chitinophagales > Chitinophagaceae > OLB11. Next base: position 2,996 of record DAOOQH010000157.1, read on the forward strand.
TTCCTCATATTGAGGTGTTAAACGACTATCTTCAGTAAACATTAAGTACCAAAACGTTTCCTTCAATATCATTTTGTCTTCAAGGTAAAGATGATAAGTATTGCATAGGTGACGAACAATTTCAAGATTTCGTACACCAGTCTCCTCAGTCACTTCACGTTGGGCACATCTTTCAATTGTTTCACCCCGATCTAGTTTTCCTTTCGGTAAATCCCATCTTTTTCTTCTATAAATAAAAAGAAGTTCATTTCGATTATTAAACACGACACCACCTCCAGCTTGTATTACTTTTAAGCTCGATTTGATAATTTGGAGATTAGTATCAATATCACCTACAATAATGGCATCTTCAATTTCAGAAATGAGAAGAGTGTCAATTAAATCGGAGGTCTTCTCTCTGGTTAAACCAAAAATGATACAAGCATTGTTAAGTCGAAATTGATCAATAACGGATTGATGGTCGTCCGTTAAAAATATACGTTTATTATTGAGAATTATTTTAATCATGTGCTTCGTTTGTAATTTCAACATTCGCAATGTAGGTTTGCATACTATGAAAAGAGAAATAGTGGTTGCTGAAAAACTATTGCAAATTAATGCTGTAAAGTTAAATATACAAAATCCTTTTACGTGGGCAAGTGGTTGGAAGAGTCCAATTTATTGTGATAACCGCAAAATACTTTCTTATCCACATGTAAGGGATTTTATAAAAAGTGAGATGACGAATACCGTATTTACTGAGTTTCCTGATGCTGATGTGATTGCAGGTGTTGCTACGGCTGGTATTCCTCACGGTGCATTAATTGCAGATTTATTAAGTCTTCCGTTTATTTATGTCCGTTCAAAACCAAAAGAACATGGTATGGGCAATCAAATTGAAGGTGTACTTGAACCTGGACAAAAAGTTGTTGTAATTGAAGATTTAATATCTACTGGTAAAAGTAGTATGGAGGCTGTTGAAGCTATAAAAGCGGCTGGTGGCGAGGTTATTGGCCTTTGTAGTGTTTTTACATATGGGTTTGATATTGCCTCTCAATTGTTTGAAAATGCGGGTATAAAAATTTTAAGTTTAAGTAATTATAACGCACTACTTGAACTTTCATTAGAGAAAAATACAATTACTGAAACAGACTTAGAACATCTTAAGCAATGGCGTGAAAACCCATCAACTTGGGGCAAGTAATAGATTGTCAATAATTCTTTTTTACACTTTCAATTGAAGTAGTAATTATGTAAGAAGAAAATTTAATCTTGCAGAAAAAAAATCTTTGGAAAAATAGAATAGAATTCAAATCAGCTTAATGCTAATCGGATATTTGGTAACAGATTCAAATAAGATATTAATTTTATACTAATCAACTCATTGAAGCAACCAAGAAATCGAGTTTAGAATCAACCCAAAATCTTGATTTAATTACAAAACTTTTCAATTAGTTGCCGCAACTAATCATGTTCATCCAATAATTCACGTTCTAAACCTTCCATGCTAATAATATCAATGGCCTCTATTAAAGTAGGAGCCATATTAAGCACATGCTCAAGTTCAAACTCAGCTACTTTTTGTTTACATTGAGTATGGAAATGACAAAGTACAAACGAAAGATTTTCTTGATACATTTCGTTATGCAAGGTTTCTAAAAGCTTGACATTTTCATCGGACATCGTTTGAATTTCTATAAAGTCGATTAATAAACTTCTGCCATTTTCTCTGCTATCATCCACTAAATCATTCAATTGGTCTGACAATTTTGAGTCGAATTGTGCATATAATGGCGTAATTATATCGAAATTATCCTTGGTATCAATTTTGTATTGCATGTTTAAATATCTTTCTACAAAGTAAAAATAATATATTAATTTTGTTAAAACTAATACCATACATGGATTCTCAATTTTCGTCAAAAGTAAAAGAAATAATTTCGTATAGCAGAGAGGAGGCACTTCGACTTGGCAACGATTTTATCGGAACAGAGCATCTACTTTTAGGCATGATACGCGACGGACAAGGACTCGGCATTAAGGTACTTCAAAATCTTAAAATTGATTTATACGATTTGCGTCAAGAACTTGAGCTCGTTATTAAAAATAAAGGGGCTGCAAAAAGACTAGATAATGTAAACAGTTTGCCATTAACAAAGCAAGCTGAAAAAGTAATTCGAATAACTGTGCTTGAGGCAAAGGCTATGAAAAGTTTATTAGCTGAAAGTGAGCATTTGGTACTTTCTATTTTAAAAAATAAAGAAAACGTTGCTTGTCAAATTCTACATCAATTTAAAATTGATTACGATAGTTTTAAAAATGAACTTGAGATGGTGACTGGCATAGGTGGTAGTTCAAATATCGGTTTTACTGGTGAACTTAAGGATGATCAAGGATCGTTTGATGACGATGAAGATCGTCCAGGTTATCAACGAAAGCCAGCCAATCCATCAAACTCAAAATCAAAAACACCCGTACTTGATAATTTCGGTCGCGATATTACACGTTTGGCTGAATTGGGTCAACTTGATCCAATTGTTGGGCGAGAAACTGAAATTGAACGTGTATCACAAATTTTGTCTCGTAGAAAAAAGAACAATCCTATTTTAATTGGTGAACCTGGCGTTGGTAAAACAGCCATTGTTGAAGGTTTGGCCTTAAGAATTTATCAAAGAAAAGTTTCACGTGTATTATTTGAAAAACGTGTGATCAGTCTTGATTTGGCAGCACTTGTTGCAGGAACAAAATATCGAGGTCAGTTTGAAGAACGTATGAAGGCCATTATGAATGAGCTTGAAAAAAATAGAGATGTTATATTGTTTATCGATGAAATACATACAATTGTTGGGGCAGGTGGAGCAAGTGGATCGTTAGATGCGTCAAATATTTTTAAACCAGCTTTAGCTCGTGGTGAATTGCAATGCATTGGCGCTTCAACTTTAGATGAATATCGAATGCATATTGAAAAGGATGGTGCGCTTGATAGACGATTTCAGAAAGTATTAATTGAACCGCCTAGTGTTGAAGATACTATTATCATTCTCGATCAATTGAAAGTTAAATACGAAGATTTTCATAATGTAAGTTATAGCCAAGATGCAATAGAAGCTTGTGTAAAATTGAGTAACCGTTATATTACCGATCGTTTATTACCTGATAAAGCCATTGATGTAATGGATGAAGTTGGTGCTAGAGTGCACTTGAAAAATATTGATGTGCCAAAAAACATTCTTGAACTTGAACAGAAAATTGAAGATATAAAAGTTGAGAAAAATAAGGTTGTAAAAAGTCAACAATTCGAAAAGGCAGCTGCTTTAAGAGATTCTGAGAAAAAGCTACAAGAAGAATTAGAGATCGCTAAGAATAATTGGGAAGAGGAAATTAAAAGTCAACGTATTCCAATTACTGAAGAGGAAATAGCTGAGGTGATTCATATGATGACGGGTATTCCTGTGAAGAGAATGGTTGCTGCAGAAAGTGAAAAGCTTCGCAGTATGAGTGATGACTTAAATAAAGTGGTGGTTGGACAAGAAGAAGCAGTAAAAAAAGTAGTAAAGGCAATTCAACGAAATCGAGTAGGGCTTAAGGATCCTAAAAAACCAATTGGCTCGTTTATATTTTTAGGTCCTACTGGTGTCGGTAAAACTGAATTAGCTCGTTGCTTAGCAAGAAATTTGTTTGATAGTGAAGAGGCTTTGATTCGAATTGATATGAGTGAGTATATGGAGAAGTTTTCGGTAAGCAGATTAATTGGAGCTCCTCCAGGATATGTAGGATATGAAGAAGGTGGACAACTCACTGAAAAAGTTCGACGCAAACCTTATAGTATTATTTTATTAGATGAAATAGAAAAAGCCCATCCTGATATTTATAATATTTTATTGCAAGTGCTTGATGATGGTCAACTCACAGATGGTATGGGACGAAAGATTGATTTTAAAAATTCAATTATTATCATGACCTCGAATATCGGAGTTCGACAATTAAAAGAATTTGGAGATGGTGTTGGATTTGCAACAACCGCAAAAACAGTCAATGCGGAGGATAATAGCAAAGCTGTGATTGAAAGAGCGTTGAAAAAAACTTTTGCTCCTGAATTTTTAAATAGAATTGATGATGTTGTTGTATTTAATTCATTAACGCAAGAACATATTCACGTTATTATTGATTTAGTAATGACGAATGTGATGAAACGTTTAACAGCTTTAGGATTTAAATTAGAATTAACTGATAAGGCTAAGAATTTCTTGAGTGAGAAAGGTTATGATCAACAATTTGGTGCAAGACCTTTACATAGAGCCATTCAAAAATATTTAGAAGATCCTTTAGCCGAAGAGATATTGAATCTTGGAGTGAAAGAAGGTGATACACTCATTGCTGATTTGGATGAGACAACATCACTTTTGAAATTCTCTCATAAGGAGAAATCAAAAAAAGAGAAATCTGGAGAAGCGAAGGAATAAATATGAGTTAACTCAGTATAATTGAAACGGGATTCAGAAAATTATTTTGAATCCCGTTTTTTTATTGTAATCAATCCTTGATTTATGATTGAGTGGTATAAAACTGATGAATCGCTTCTACAATTTTATCTATATCTGTGAGGTTTAATTCATAGTAAAGTGGTAAACGAAGTAAACAGTCAGTAAACCGATCCGTGTTTGGAAGTTCATCACCTTGGTATTTGGTTGAATAAAATGGACTTTTATGCAATGACAAATAATGAAACACTGAAAAGATGCCTGCCTGTTTGAGATGCTGAATAAGATTATCACGTTCTGCAAGATCCTTTGTTAGCAAATACATCATATGAGCATTATTCGTTGCACCGTTCGGAAGAATGGGTAAGGAAATAAATCCACTATCTTCCAAAGGTTTTAAAGAGGTATAATATCTATCCCATAATTGTTTTCGCTTCGATTGAATATCATCAATGCATTCGCATTGTGCATACAAGAAGGCCGCAATAATATCACTTGGTAAAAATGAAGACCCAATATCAACCCATCCATATTTATCTACTTCACCTCGAAAAAATTTACTACGATTGGTGCCTTTTTCACGAATTATTTCTGCACGCTCTTTAAATTGTGCATCATTAATTACCAGCATTCCTCCTTCACCGCTAATGATATTTTTTGTTTCATGAAAACTAAAAGCAGCAAGATGACCAATACTTCCTAATGGTTTATTTTTGTAAGTGCTATCAATTGCTTGGGCTGCATCTTCAATAACAAAAAGATTATATTTATCTGCCAGCGCCATTATTTCATCCATTTCACAAGCCATACCTGCATAATGAACTGGAACAATAGCTTTCGTTTTTTTTGTGATTAGCTTTTCTATCTTAGATGTATCAATATTAGGATGATTTGGTAAACTATCAGCGAAAATTATTTTAGCACCTCTTAAAACAAATGCATTCACTGTTGATACAAATGTATAAGAAGGGACAATCACTTCATCTCCTTCTTGTATATTAACAAGTATGG
>DAOOQH010000158.1:0-8423 GCA_035388625.1 Chitinophagaceae bacterium
AACTTGTTTATTGTAACTTCTTTACCTTTTATTAAAGTCCCGAAATTAACTTGTGCAAGTAAAGTCTACTATTAGCTGTGGTTTTGTGATAGCAGACTATATATTATATAGAACAAATATCTTTTAAGTTCGTATTAAAATAATCAAAAACGCATTTGCAATTAATGAAAAAATTTACACAACACATTTTTTTACTTCTTGGAGTCTTGGGTGTTTGTCAACTAAATAGCAAACTACTGGCGCAAGAAGGCACTAAACAATTTATTCAAAGTATTGACAATAATGGTGAGGAGGATACCATGTGTATTGCCTTGATGAATGGAAATGATACAGATCCTACACTTCATACTTATGGAAGCCCTCCAAAGGGAAGAATGTATTTTGGTTTCAAAAATGGTGAGAATGCGTACATGGGTGCTAATGCCAAATTCAAGGATTTTCCAAACAATACTGTGAATTTTAGAGTTAGAGGACCCATAGTTGGAAATCCATTAACAGCTTCTGCTGCCGCAATTGTTTTTGGCCCCCAACCAACACCAGGTGAAGTATTCTCCAATTTTGGCGAAGGTTATATTGCTAACCCAAGTCAGGCTATTATTGGTGCACAAGAGGTAAATGGTCCAGGAGGATATGATGGAATTTTGATTTTGGATTCAACAAAAGCGACTGGAATTTATTATATTGAATTTGATAATGCTTCAAACAATGATTTAGCGCAGTTATCTTATTTTGACCTTAGTATTAAAAAAGCTAATGGACAGCCAGCTTCGGGAAGATTATTTTCATATGCTTGGTCTTTATATAATAAGCTCGAAGGTTATGGGTTTAAAGTTTCCGATTTAGATTTTTTTGTTTACCATACAAAGGATAGCACTGTAACAGAACTTAATTGGGATAATGTTGAACCAGGAGGTTTTAGTTTGCAAGTAAATGAGTCTGGTCCATTGGATATTAATCCATTAAGTCCAACACTTTCCGAAGATAGAATTATTGCACGTCAATCAACACCCTATGCTGTAGTAAGTTCAAATGCTGTAAATCCTATGTTTCCAGTATTCTTTACAGTACCTGACACTTCGTTCTTCCCTTTCGCAACCACAGCCCCAGATATTATTGTTGACTCAATTGATAGATTTTGTCCATTTACTGATAGTTTCAAATTTATTTTAACCAAGGAATCCCTTGTTGATGTATTTCTTGATTTAGATGGCAATGACAAAGTTTATACGCCTAATACTGCTGATGTACTACTCATCGCGGGAAGATCACCTGCTGGTCCTTTGGCTACACTATGGAATGGTAATGATGGTAATAATAATATTGTTCCATTATCACAAAGTATAAATATAATTTTCAACGTGATTGCAGGGGAAATACATTTACCATTAGGAGATTTCGAAGAAAATCCACTTGGTTTTAATGGCAGTATTATTTCACCAGCATTTGCTCAAAGTTCTTTCTTGAAAATTTATCATGATGATACTCAGTTTCCTTCTAGTACAGAAAATTTACAGCCCTTAAACCTTGACGGTTGCATTACCAATTCATGTCATCTTTGGGGAAATGGAGGAGCCAATAATTCAAGCTATGGAAATGCCCGTTGGATCAATACTTGGTGGACTTCTTATGAGAAACAAATTGAATTTAGCTTTCAAAAAATATGTTTAGCTGCCGACCCTGACTTTAATGCAACTTGGGTCAATGTACCAGTAAGCGGAGACGTAAGCACAAATGATGAAAACTGGCCAATAGGAACAACTTATGGAACACCCACAGCAATACCAGGTAATCCAGATGGCAGTATGCCAGCATTGAGCCCAGACGGTAGTTATACCTTTATAAGTCCAGTACCTGGAGTCTTCAAATTCTTAGTTCCGGTATGTGCACCAGGAGTTGTAGTTCCAAATTGTGATGAAACTTTATTGACAATAACTGTTTTAGAGCCAAATGAATCAACAAATCCTCCAGTCGCGAATGTTGATATTGCAACAACACCAGTAAATACACCAGTCACATTAAATACTTTAGCAAATGATAAAGCAGGTAATGTTGGAAATATTTTAGTACCATCAACAGTTGCTATAGTAGATAGTCCAAATAATGGCACAATTACAGTAGATCCTGTAAGTGGTAATACAACGTATACTCCGAATTCTGGATTTGTAGGACAAGATACTTTAGAGTATACAGTATGCGATAACCAGGTATCAGCAAAGTGTGCGAGAGCATTTCAGATAATTACGATTGAGGCGGTGAATGCAACCAATAGCACAGTAGCAGCAGACGATTATGAAACTACGCCATATAACACACCAGTGAGTGGTAATGCGATGTTGAATGATAGTGATCCTCAAGGTCAACCACAAACAATTACACCTCAAACAACAACGATACCAGGTAAAGGAACCTTAGTTCTAGACGCAACGGGCACTTTTACTTTTACACCAGTAGAAGGCTTTAGTGGTCCTGTAGAATTTCCATATACAACTTGTGATAATGGATCTCCAATCGCATGTGCCAATGCTACAATTCATATTCTGGTTCCATTACCACCTGTTATTGTTCCAATTAAGATGAATTATTTTACAATAAATTCAACACAATGTGAGGTAAAAATAAATTGGGGTACGCAATCAGAAGTGAATACTTCTCACTTTAATATATTGCGTAAGTCAAGTAAGGAAACAGCTTTCATATCCATCGCTAAATTAAATGCAGCAGGTAATAGTGAAACACAAAAAGATTATTCTTATACTGATACCGATCTGCGAAAGGATCAGTATGAATATAAAATTGAAACTGTGGATATTGATCAAAGTAATTCAAGCAGCGATATACGATCAGTGAATGCACTATGTGTTCACCAAAATATTTCAGTTTATCCTAATCCCGTAACTGATAATATCAAAGTCAGAATTAATACAACAGAGAACAGTGTTTATCAAATTAAAGTAGTTGATTTCATAGGCAGAACAGTTATGCAAACATCCATAACTTTAGAGCAAGGAACTAAAGAAGTTCTCATACCAGCAAATAGGATGCCAGCAGGCTTATATCAAGTGAATGTGATTAGCGAATTAGGAACGCAAAGTTTAAAAATTCAGAAGACTAAATAATTTAGTATTATCTAAACTAAGCTACCTTGATTTTTAAATTAGGGTGGCCTGTTATTCTAATCATCATTTTTTACAAACATTAGTTTCTAATGTTTATCCCTTAACGAGACTAAGTGCATAAACTGGCTACGTTGTCGCTGATGAACTTTGTATAGTTTTCGCATGAGTACAGATAGCCATTAGTAATGCTAGAAAGAAAATTAATGTTATACATCACCTTGTAAATAATAGTATACCCAGAATTATTTGAACGAATTTACATGCCGATTCAACCGTAGAAATTTCAATTAGAAAATATTTGAACGACTTAATACGATCAGTGAAACCAGAAATAAAAATACTTTCATGTAGTGTAAATATTAAATACAATATTCTGTTTAAAATAAATGAATCGATCAATTTCATAACCTAAATTTTGAAATTAATTTTTCAAATATTAGTATATAACCCATTACTCTCGATCAAATTCTAATCGCATACCCATTACCTCATCTACTTGTTTTCCTTGATCAAAAAGTAAAATGCCATTTACAAAGGTCTTTTCAATTGAAGCTGAAAAACTATGTCCTTCAAAAGGGCTCCAGCCACATTTGTATAATATATTCTCTTTCGTTACAGTTGTTGTTTTATTTAAGTCTACCAAAACAAAATCAGCAAAATAGCCCTCACGAATATAACCTCTATCTTTTACATCAAAACAAATTGCTGGCGCATGACAAGCCTTCTCCACTATTTTTTCTAGACTGATTCGTCCTTCTTTATAAGCATCTAATAAAATTAATAAACTATGTTGCACTAATGGCAATCCTGCTGGTGCTTCGAGATATGGCTTTTGCTTTTCCTCCCATGTATGTGGTGCATGATCAGTTGCAATAATGTCTAAACGGTCGTCGAGTAATGCTTTCCAAATTGCTTCTTTATTTTCCTTTGATTTAATTGCCGGATTGCATTTAATTAAATTGCCCTTTTGTTCATAATCATCCGCAGTAAAAAATAAATGATGTACACATACTTCAGCGGTAATTCGTTTGTCTTTTAAGGGAAATAGATTAGTAAAAAGCTGTAATTCTCGTTCTGTACTAATATGTAAAATATGTAAACGGGTATTATGTTTTTTTGCTAATTGTATGGCACCAATGGATGATTCGTAACAAGCTTCTACATCACGAATAATGGGATGAAAACGAGCATGATTTATATCGGTTCCACTTGTTTGAAGTTTCGCTAAGTTTTCACGAACAATACTTTCCTTCTCACAATGTGTGGCAATTAATACTTCACTTTCAGTAAATATTTTTTCAAGTGTAACGATATTGTCAACTAACATATTACCCGTGCTTGAACCCATGAAGATTTTCAATCCACAAATATCTTTTTTATGTTTATTAATTTGCAAGGCATCATCTGCATTATCGTTTGATACTCCTAAAAAAAATGAATGATTTGCCAATGAAGTATGCTTCGCAATTTGAAATTTTTCTTCTAGTCTTTCTAAGTTTAAAGTTGGAGGAATCACATTTGGCATTTCCATAAAACTGGTAACGCCGCCAGCTACTGCGGCACGCGATTCGGTTTCAATATTTGCTTTATGAGTTAAACCTGGTTCTCTAAAATGCACCTGATCATCAATTAAGCCTGGCATTAAAAATAAGCCTTCACCATTCACCTCACTCACTTGCTCTTTAAGTGAAATGCTGCCTTCAATTTTTTCAAATCGGCCATTTTTTACATATACATCTTTGGTTGCGATACTGCCTTCGTTTACAACTTGTACATTTCTGATGATATAATTTTTCATATAATTCTTTACTTTTTAACTTCAAGCAAAGATAATTGAAAGGAATTCAGATTGATGAAATTCTCTGCTTCTTATTCAATCGCTCTTTCAATATAAGTAAGAATATATTTTGGGCGGTAACCGTGCTTTCCGTTTCAATCCCTGATCAAAAGCATCAGGGGATTTCCACTACAATCACTACCGCAATACAAACAACAATTTACAAATATGCAAAAGTCAATTGACTAAAACTTTATGGCTCTCAAAAATTCCAAACCGAAGTCGGGTTTATCCCAAGTTACGCATTAGAATTTGACAAAGGAAAATGCTAATGCGTTAGTTGGATTTATCCCGATTTAGAAATTGTTTTCAAGCTTTGTAAAAGGTTGAATTACAATTCCTTTATCGTTTCGGCATTTTTAATGCTGAATCTGGGTTTATTTTATTCTATATTTCGTTTTGTTCATATTTCCAAAACTGTCAAACATATTCAAGTCAACCCCTTTCTTTAAATCTCTGCTAGCAGTAGCTGATGACAAATCTTTGAAGACATTCATATAATCTTTTCGATTAAACTCTTTAATTCCAATGCTTAAAAAATATTCTAAGCGATCTCTATCTTTTAAAACTCTATTATTATAGTTAAGTAAGCTTTGCAATGACTTATCAATAGCACCAAGTATGTATTCAATAAACAAGGTTGACTCTCCAGATAGATCACTTAATGATAATGACTTATAATATTCATCTTGCGTTTCGCTGATTATTGTTTCGAATGGCAAAAACTCAAAAACTGGATATTCAGACATTAGAATCAAAGTTTGCCATAGTCTTCCCATTCTGCCATTACCATCTAAAAAGGGATGAATAAATTCCATTTCGTAATGAAAGACACAGCTTTTTATTAATGTCAATTCATCAGAATCTTTAAGATAGTTGAATAGATCTTTCATTAAATAAGGTACATTTTCATAAGGTGGTGCAATATGTCTCACTTTTGTTCCTTTAACAATGCCTACACCTTGTTTTCTAAATTTTCCTGCACTTTCAATTAATCCATTCATTAACTGAAGATGTGCTTTCAAAAAACTTTTGTCTGACGAAAACTTATAATCCTTCAATTTTTCATAAACTTTAATTGCATTTATAACTTCCAACACATCTTTTTCAGGACCAATAACTCTTTTATTTTCTATTAACGCTGTAATTTGAACTTCTGTTAATGTATTACCTTCAATTTGTAATGAAGAGTAAATTGTTTTTATTCTATTTTGTTTTCGAAGTTGAGGTGATTGTTTACTTAGGTAATTTGCATTTACTTCCCCAATTTTTTCAGAAATTGAGCTTACTAGTTTTAATATATTTGAAGTAATGACGTAAGGCGGTTTCATTGATGCTATCATTTGATACTATCAAATATACTTTTTGTTCGCATATGCCCCAAATTATTGTTGCAGACTATTTGATTTTGTGAATTGAAAAAATGAATGACAAAGAATTTGAAGCTAATTGACTTGATCTCTGTTTCGCTCATTGTTTTTCAAGGGTATTAATTTATAATATTTTTTTTAATACAAGTCTTGTATAGCCTTTTAGTATTACTTTTGAAAGGAATTATCGTATGAAAGATCAAGAATATTCAGGCTGCAATGAATGTAAGGCAAGAATGGATTCCATTTTTGATAGCTTAAATTTAGATGAAATTCAAAAACTCGATCATATTAAAGCTTGTCAGTTTTATAAAAAAGGTGAGGTCTTATTTAATCAAGGTGCTTACCCAAGAGGTTTATTTTGTGTACAATCTGGAAAAATTAAAGTAACACAAACAGGTATCGATGGCAAAGAACAAATTGTACATTTAATTCATGATGGGAATGTGATGGGGCATCGTGCAATTTTGAGTGAAGACAAATATTCATGTTCAGCCGTTGCCATGGAAGACTCACATGTTTGCTTTATTCCAAAAGCGCCATTTTATTCGATGGTTGAACAAAATTCAAAACTAGCATTAAAAATTGCGCACTTATTATCCGATGAATTAAAAGAAGCTGAACAAAAAATCACTCATACTTCACAGCATCCAGTTAAAGATAGATTGGCGCAAGCCCTCCTTTATCTTAAACAAAATTATGGATTTGAATCAGATCAAGCAACACTCAATGTAACAATCAAACGCGAAGATTTAGCGAATCTTGTTGGCACTACACGCGAAACAGCCACTCGTTTATTATATGAATTTCAAGAAAATAAATTAATTGAACTCGTTGGAAAAAAAATCAGATTTTTAAATGAATCTAAACTCATTGAAATGGCACAAGCTTTAAATTAAACTTACTGTATCAGTTTAATGTTGATCTAAAATTAGCCCCAAGTTTTTTATCATCATAATACAATAAAATAAAATTTCTTTTGATGATCGTTTATTAACTCAAAACCTAATAATTTACTTGTTTTGAGGAAGCAGAAATCATAGCGTAAAATTTGTTTAAAGGTTCTTTTCATTTTATTTTTAATCTTTAAAAGGGTAAAATGAAAAAATTAATTCTCGCCGTAATTTTCTTATTTCAAGTTGTTTCTTCTTTTTCTCAAGATTATATTATTCTAAAAAATGGAAAAAGAATTGATGGTAAAGTAACGATCGAAAATCTTCAATACTATGACTTTCATCAGCCGAAAATTGTTTGCAATGGAAAAGCTTATCGCGGCGGTCCTGTTGCTTCATTTCAATGTGATGGAATTTATTATGCCAATATCATGAAAAAATTATTTACACCTTCTATCATCAGAGGAAAGATCAATGTTTTTTATTTTACCGTAATCAATTCGCGAGGAGGAATTGCTGTTTATACTCATCAAGATTATGGTATTCAAAAAAATGAGAAAGATGAGGTCATCAAATTGACTTATCGCCATCTAAAAAAAATGATTTCTGATAATCCAAGTCTTGTAAAAGAATTAGAAGAATTGGGTAAACCAAAAGCGAAAATTACAATGAATGAAACAGTTGCAAACAAATTGCTCATGAGTTACGATGCAAAATTATTAGAGATTATAAACAAGTATAACGCTAATTAAAATCCGTAAATTATTTCAATTTAATCGCCCGGATTTCAAGTCTCCCAAAATCACCATCTCAATTAAGCTTTGCAGCTCAATATGAAGAAGTGGTTCCTTCTTAATTTTTAAATATTTATCTCATTTTATAAAACTGTGATGACGATCACATTTTTAAGATGACCCTCATTTTAATTTCGTTGTTCAAAATATTTAATCATGAATTCTACTCTTATAGATTCTTCATTTATGGATAAAATTGAAGCCGATATAAATATTGAGCCTAACGATTCAATGCCAGATAAATATCGATCTCATTTAATTCGTCAAATTTCACAGCATGCTCATTCCGAAGTAATTGGTATGCAACCCGAAGGCAATTGGATTACAAGAGCACCTAGCTTACGAGCCAAACAAATTTTATTAGCTAAAATTCAAGACGAAGGCGGTCACGGACTTTATTTATACAGTGCTGC
>DAOOQH010000159.1:0-8392 GCA_035388625.1 Chitinophagaceae bacterium
ACTATTTTTACGTGGCACTAATGTTGCATCTAATTCACCTTTGGTTGCCATTCAGTTTTTACTTTTGTTTATTGGTTTATTTGTATCCTGTTATTTGCTTTATAAAAATTATACGGCTATTACCTTTATCGATGCGCTTAAACATTGTATTAAAACCCTTGCTACCGTAATGGTATTGATGGTTGCAGGAAATGCCTTACTCTTTTTTATTTTAAAAACATCTCAACAACCAATGAGTGATTTAACCATCCTCATTGGATATACCATTTTTGCGTATAGCATTAGCGGTATGTTCTCGTCTTTCTTTTCATCATTTATTTTTAATACATTTACAAAAAAATAAGCCTTGGACATTTCAGTTATTATACCTTTTTTAAATGAAGAAGAATCTTTACCAGAATTAGTTGCATGGATTGAACGTGTAATGTTAACTAATCAATTTAGTTATGAAATTATCATGATTGATGATGGTAGTGTAGATGAAAGTTGGGAGAAAGTAATTGAGCTAAGAGCAAAAAATCCATTGATAAAAGGGATTAAATTTCAGCGCAACTACGGCAAATCAGCTGCACTCAATGAAGGATTCAAGGCTGCTCAAGGAGATTTTGTAATTACAATGGATGCCGATTTACAAGATTCACCAGACGAAATTCCATCTCTATTTGCAATGATTAAAGAAGGCAAATATGATATCATAAGTGGATGGAAAAAGAAGCGATATGATAATGCGCTAACAAAAAACATCCCCTCAAAATTATATAATTCTGTAACAGGAAAGATGAGCGGAGTGAAACTTCATGATATGAATTGTGGTTTAAAAATATATCGCAATAAGGTAATAAAAAGCATTGAGGTTTATGGCGAAATGCATCGATATATTCCGGTATTAGCAAAATGGGCTGGCTTTAAAAAGGTGACTGAAAAACCAGTGGCACATCAAGCAAGAAAATATGGTGTAAGTAAATTTGGTTGGGAACGATTTGTAAATGGATTTCTTGATCTTGCATCAATTATGTTTGTAGGAAAATATGGCAAAAAACCAATGCATATATTTGGATTTTGGGGTAGTATCGTATTTTTTATTGGCGCTTTAATAGGCATCTATTTAACTATTGCAAAATTTGCTTTCCAACAGTATAAAATGACGGACAGGCCTCTATTTTTTATGGCAATTGTTTGCATCATTGTTGGCACACAATTATTTCTGGCTGGCTTTTTAGGTGAGCTTATTTCACGAAATTCAAGCGATCGAAACGCTTATAATATTGATAGTAAAATTGGGTTAGACTAGTATTTTAGTCATAAAACAGATTAAAAACTATTCTTAAAAAATAGGTCGAGCTTTTGTCTCTTTTTATTCGACTTTCTATTCACTTAAAAAACGAATTGATTTTTGGATACTAATTGATTAGCTTAACTCAATTTGAATTATACATTATTTATTTTAAAAGACTTAGATTACCGTCATCCAGAATAACTTGAAAAAAAGTGACTTATTTGAAATATTTAGTTTGTTTAGTCGTTAGTCATTTAATTTCTTATCCCATTTTATGAAACAAATATTCCTAAAAATTTCAATCGCCTTTATATTATACATTATATCATTTTCCTGCGATAAGAAGGCCAAGTTAAACATCAAAGAAAACGGCATTGTAAATACTTCACCGAAAAGCTTAGATTCTTTGATATCAAATTTAAATGGCAAAGTAACAGGTGAATACGTTGGGAGAACCTTCACTTATTTTTATGATACCACCAGATTATATTCTATAATTATTGACTCGTCTGATTACTTTGTGAATAGATGGACTCCTCTCTTAGATTCAAACAATACGCTTACTGAAATAACAATTCAATCTAATAGCAATCAAAACAAGTGGTTTAAATGTGATAGTTGCAAAATGACAAATATTAATTTTAACAAACCTAATAGTTGCATGAATCATGTCCTTTGGCTTCTAGACAATAATATTATATTGTCAAACAATTATGACAGCTTATCCAAGACATACTTAACGGATTCTATTTTAAGATTCTGCAATAGGCCTTCAGACTTTACAAATTGTGGTTGCGATAATTCCGATAATTCAAATATGTATGCGAACATTCTAAACGGGAATTTGAAGTTACATGAATCTTTATATGGCAAATTTCAATTTGAGTATAACAAAAATACCGATAGCGTTTATTTTTATCTTTCATATGTAATG
The DNA here is from genome assembly GCA_035388625.1 of Chitinophagaceae bacterium. Lineage (GTDB taxonomy): Bacteria > Bacteroidota > Bacteroidia > Chitinophagales > Chitinophagaceae > OLB11. The sequence continues at coordinate 2,211 of DAOOQH010000159.1, forward strand.
CCTTACACAACAACTATATCTGGGAGTTGGCAAAAGCCGATGTATGGTAAAAAGAAAGCAGTTCACGAAAACTATGTTTTCCGTGGAAAGTATATTAGATAAATACTACTGAAAGTAGGTTAAAGCCACTAAACATTTGCTGCCATTAAGTTAGGAGATATCTTTTTTAGGTCGAAGATTCTTTCTTCACCTTTCTTTCCTTTCATCCAAACGAACTAACTTCGACTTTCTATTAATCAGTAGTAAAACAACATTAATAGCTGATAAAATATTTTAAAACCTTGAACTTATTTGTCAATTAACTTTCGCATAATTGTTTATCATTCAAATTGACATCTATTTATTTTGTTAGAAAACTTAAAATCAATTGTCATGAAAATAATCTTTCTTTCTTTCGTACTTATAATGACTTGCTTTTCAAAATTAAAAGCTGGTAATGGCGACTCAATTTTTAATATGCAATATATTCATACATTACATATTACATTCCCTTATCCAAACTTCTATGACTCTTTATTGAATTCGCATACCACCGATCAATACTTGCAGGTTGATATTGATTTCAATGGGCAAATATTGAATAATGTTGGCATTAAAGCAAAGGGCAATTCATCCTTTAATTCACCGTCACAAAAAAAATCTTTTAAGTTAGATTTGAATGAATTTATTTCAGGTCAAGATCTTCATGGTCTTAAAAAAATTAATTTTAATAACTCATTTAAAGACCCATCTTTTATGAGGGAAAAATTAGCAAACGACTTCTTAATTGATCATGGCATACCTGCACCTCGGGTTACTTATTGCAATGTTTATATGAATAATCAGCTTTGGGGATTATATGCAGTTATTGAAGAAATAGATGATGAATTTTGTAAAAAATGGTTTTCAAATAATGATGGCAATTTATTTAAAGGCGACCCCCATGGCGATTTAAGATGGAAAGGAAGTGCCACCCAATCCTTATATGAATCTGAATATGAACTAAAAAATAATAGCACCACAAATAATTGGTCTGATTTAATATCATTGATAAGTATCATTAATAATACACCCGTTTCTAATTTACAAGCCGCGCTTGAACCCAAACTTAATACGGTCAGTTTTGTTAAACAATGGGCAGCCTTGAATATGTTCTCCAGCCTTGATTCATATATCGGAAGTGGGCATAATTACTATATCTATCACGATACAATACTTGACAAATTTCAATGGATTGCCTGGGATAATAATGAAGCTTTTGGCAGTTTTAAAAATAGCTTGAGTAGTGCTCAGCTTTTGAATTTAGATCTTTATTATTTATCAAACCCAACTTCAAAACCTTTATGTAACAATATGCTAAACAACCCTTACTTTAAAGAGCTCTATAAGGCTGCTTATTGCGAACTTAAACAAGATTTCAATAATATAAATTTCGATCCAAAAATTGATTCCTTGAAAAACAAAATTCAATCAAGCGTTTATGCCGATCCGAAGAAAATTTATACGAGTAGTCAATTTGATTCAAGCTTTAATTTTAATCTATCTCTGTCGGGCCCGGGAGGATTAACTATTTTTGGATTGAAATCTTTTATCACGGATCGGTCAAATAATATCCAATCAAATCTAGCAAGCAATGGCGTTATTTGTTGGCCAAATTCAATTTCTAGTATTGATAAAGAAAATAAAACGATCCAATTATCTCCAAATCCCGTAATAGATATCTTAGATATAGTCTCAGAAACACCTATTAACAATATTCAAGTCTTTGACATGCTAGGCAAAATTATTTTAAACCGCGAGGGGCTTCAATCTTACTCCGAACAGCTTGATTTTAAAGAATTTCCAACTGGGATTTACATAGTTCAAGTCAATAAGATTCATAAGTATAGAATATTAAAATAAGCTATTAACAATTTAATTCTAAATTAACACCTTAGTTGTATAATAGATTTGACTGAATACATGGTATAAGGCTAACTTTGCCAGCTTATTATGAAATATTACTTAACCGCGATACTAGCCTTCATCTCATTATTTACAAATGCTCAACTAGCCAACCTTGTTGGTACAATCAATGATGCAGAAAAAAAACAGGCTCTTGAGCTCGCAACCATTACATTACGAAATACAAAAGACACAACAAAACTTTTAGGAACCCGATCAAAAGAAAATGGAAGTTTCGAACTAAAAAAGATTCCATTCGGGAACTATAATATTACGATTTCATCAATTGGATATTCATCTAAAACATTTGAAAATTATTCAATCAACCAATCAACAACTAATTTGGGTAAAATTGAATTAAATGCAAATGGGAAGAGTTTAAAAGCAGTAAATATTATTGGCGAAGTCAATACAATTGAATTGGGAATCGACAAAAAAACATTTAACGTCGATAAAAATATTACTGCAGCTGGAGGAACAGCCATTGATCTTTTAAAAAATGTACCTTCTGTAAATGTTGATATGGATGGCAATATTAGTATCCGAGGTAAAGATAATGTTACCTTATTGGTTGATGGCAAACCATCGGCCATGTTCGGAAATGATGCGCAAACTGCCTTGCAAACCATACCTGCAGCTAGTATTGAAAGTATTGAAGTGATTACAAATCCCTCTTCAAAATATGAAGCCCAAGGCATGAGTGGTATATTAAATATCATCTTAAAAAAAGATAGAAAAAAAGGATATAATGCAATGATTAACGTTGGTATAGCCGCACCATATCGTTTGAATGGTGGAATTAATTTCAATGCCAATGTGAACAAATGGAATTTCTTTATTAATGCGAATGGACGGCATTCAAAAACTTGGGAAGAAACTACTAACAATCGCGACAATTACGATAATTCAAATACCTTTAGTTCATTTACACATAACGATAGAACACCCTTGAGTGGCTTTGCAAATATTGGTGCAGAATATAGTATGGATAAAAACAACAAATTTACTTTGAGCCAAAGTGTGTTTAACGCTAAAATGAGAGGGAATAGTGTGAATACGATTGAGAATGAAATCAATTACCAAAACTTGGTTTCGAAACAAATACGAACCAATGAATATATTGGAAATCCATTAAGCGGAACAACCAATTTACAGTATAAACACAATTTTAAAAAACCTAAAGAAGAAATTAATTTTGAATTGAACTACAGTAAAATGCGATATCGTCGCGAAAGTGAATTCCTTTCTGAATTGTATGATTCCACCAATACCTTCACCAATAGTTTTTTACAAAAAAATCCAATCCTTGGAGGCAATTGGAATGGTACTTTTCAAGTAGATTATACAAAACCTATTTTTAAAAATGCTCGAATTGATTTAGGAGAAAAAACTTATTACATTCGATTCAAATCAGAAAATCAACCAACTATTCAATATCTAAATCAAACAGAAGTTGCTGAAACTATTTTAAAAAATCATTTTGAATATACCCAACAAGTGCATGGTGTATATGCAAATTTTGCCAATCAATTTAAATCAACAGGTATTCAAATTGGAGTAAGAGGCGAATATTTTACCTATAATGGCACTGTACATCAACTCAGTTCAAAAGTAGATAATAGCTATTTAAGTTTTTTTCCAACGCTTTTCATCAACCAAAAATTATCAAAAAAAGAAGATCTTAATTTTAATTATGCACGAAGAGTTAACCGACCAGGTTTTATGCAGCTCGTACCTTATCTTGATGTGAGTAACCCACAAGATACTTCTCAAGGCAATCCAGATTTAAATCCTGAATTTATACATGCACTTGAATTGACGTATAATTATCAATACGGAAAAAGCAATACTTTTTTAGCGAGTGTATATTATCAATACACCGACAATTTAATTCAACGATATCGCCGATTCAATGATGATGGCACAACCTTTTCGCAAAATAGAAACTTAGCCACCGGAATAACATATGGTGTTGATATCACAAATAAAATTAATTTGCTATCATGGTGGGATGCCACAGTGAATGTGAATGTGTTTAAAAATAATATCAATGGTTCAAACCTCGATGCTACTTTAAACAGAAGTGGATTTGGTGGCTTTGCTAAACTAATTACCAATGCAAAATTAAAACATGGTTTCAATGTTCAACTCACAGGAAACTATAACGCTAAAACAGTTATTGCACAAGGTAGTATTCAGCCCTATGGCAATATTGACATCGCCATCAAAAAGACTTTGTTTAAAGGGTTAGCTAATTTAACCCTTACAGGCAATGATATATTTAATACGATTCAAACCGAAACAAATTATAATTTATATCCTTATTATAATCAAACGGTGCTTCGAAAAAATTTGACAAGAAGTGTTGGATTGAATTTACAAATAAGACTTGCAAGCAAATCAATGAGAAACAATCCAGATGCCATGAAAAAGCCAGCAGTTAAAAAAGATAAAGAAAAAGAAAGTAAAAATCGTGACGAAAATTTAAAGAAAGACGATGGCGGTGGAGATGATAATGGTGGCGGTGGAAACGGCAGATAAAACAATAAGTACACTTTTGCATCGCACATAATAGTGATGATTAAGAATTAAGAATGAAACTAAAGATTTTCACATTATTGTGCATCATATCTTGCTTTTTCAATGAAGCAATTGCACAACAATATAAATTATCTGGCACGGTTTCAAATAGCGATTTAGAGCCCTTAAGTTTTGTTACAGTTCAAATTAAAAACTTACAAATTGGCACCAAAACCAACGAACAAGGACAGTATGAATTTTTACTTGAAGAAGGAGAATACGAAATCATTTTTTCATTAGTTGGATATAAAAAACAATCAATCAAATTTGTTCATCAAAAGAATGGAGAAGCTCAAAATGTAATTTTAGAATCGAATACAACCAATATTGATGAAGTAAAAATTGTTTCATTTAGAAAAGATAAAGCTGAAGATATCATTCGGAATGTAATTGACAAAAAAAAGAAAATTGTTTCAGCTTATAATTCCTATTCAACTGAAGTGTATATCAGAGCCACTGAAGAAGCGACTAAAAGTTTGAATAAGCGACAGAAATCGAGACTAACCGACTCAGCACTTCTTGTGTTAGAATCGAAACTACCTGAAATGAATATGTCAGAAGTTTTTTTACAAGTTGATTTTGAGTATCCTAATAAAATAAAGGAAAAAAGAACCGCTGTAAAAAATAGAGGTGAAAACACAGGCTTGTTCTTTTTATCAACTACCGAAGGCGATTTTAGTTTGTACAATAATTTAATTAAAATACCCGCTTTGTCTGAAACCCCTATGCTATCTCCTATTAGCTTTAGCGGATTAATTGCCTATCGATACAAAACAAAAAACATTTTAAAAAAAGAGAATTATACCATTTATACCATTCACTTTTCACCAAGCAGATTGGGCAATGCACTTATAGAAGGTGATGTTAAAATTGTAGATACTTCATGGACCATTATTTCATCAACCTATACATTCCCATCATTTCATATGGCTGAATATGATTATTTTGAAGCATCACAAACGAATGAATTTATCGACAATAAAGCTTGGTTACCTGTAAGACAAGAATTTATATACAAAACTAAACTAGGCAAATCAAAAGCTTCAGGAAGAACCGTTGCGGTATATGATCATTATAAAATAGATACCCAGTTCTCAAAAAAATATTTCAATCGCGAAATCAGCTCAACTACTTTAGAAGCTTATAAAAAAGATTCCACCTTTTGGAATACCGCCCGTAAAGAACCCTTAAATGAAAATGAAGTTAAGTTTATTATTAAAAGCGATAGCACATACAGAGCCACACATTCAAAAGAGTATTTAGACTCTATCGACAAAAGAGATAATAAAATTACCGCATTACGGATTTTATTTTTAGGTCAAAGTAATTATAATCGAAAAAAAGAAAGAACAATTTATATCGATCCTATTGTCTCAATGTATCGTCCACTATTACCTGGTGGCGCGCGTGTTGTTTTAGGTATTGGATATGCAAAAATATTCGAATCAAAAAAATCAATCAGGGTGGATGGCGAATTAAGTTACGGATTTTTCAATCGTGATTTTATGGGATCAATAAAATCAACCTATCGATACAACCCATTTTCAAACGGATACTTATCATTAGACATTGGTCGAGATTTTGATTTGATTTTTATTGGTGATGCATTCGTCAATTTGTTTAGAAGAAGTAATTTTTATATAAAAAATAGTGTCACAATTGAGCATGGATTAGAAATA
>DAOOQH010000160.1:0-8343 GCA_035388625.1 Chitinophagaceae bacterium
ACTCCAAGAGTAAGAATTGCCAGAAACTGCAGTAGAACCAATTGTTGCTGAAGTTGTAGTACAATTTAAGTTTTTATCCACACCAGCATCAACTACTGGAGGAACAGTATTTACATTCACCACAACAACATCAGAAGCTGTACATCCGTTAGCCCCTGTAACAACTACCGTATAGGTTGTTGTTGCTGTAGGATTAGCAATTGGTTGAGCAATTGTTGTAGAACTTAATCCTAATGAAGGACTCCATAAATAGCTATTACCTGAAATAGAAGCGGTTCCAATTGTTGCAGAAGTTGTTGTACAATTCAAATTTTTATCTACTCCCGCATCGGCTGTTGGTGGAGCTGTATTTACATTCACAATCACAATATCAGTTGCTGTACAACCATTAGAACCTGTAACGGTTACTGTATAGTTAGTTGTTACAGTAGGACTTGCCACTGGTTGAGCAATTGAAGTTGAACTCAACCCTGTAGCAGGACTCCATGAATATGAATTTCCTGCAATCGCTGCAGTTCCAATTGAAGTTGAAGTTGTAGTACAATTTAAGTTTTTATCCACACCAGCATTCGCAGTTGGTGGTGTCGTATTCACATTTACCACAACCACATCAGTTGCAGTGCAACCATTTGAACCGGTTGCTGTTAAAGTATAAGTAGTTGTTACTGTAGGACTTGCAGTTGGTTGAGCAGCTGTTGTTGAGCTCAATCCAGTAGCTGGACTCCAAACATAAGTTGTTCCTGCTAAAGCAGAAGTTCCAATTGTAGTTGAAGTTGTGGTACAGTTTAAATTTTTATCAACACCAGCATTCACTGTAGGTAATGAGTTGATTGTAATAGTTAAAGTATTTGAGTTTAGCCATGTACCGCATGAATTTCTTTTTGCATTTCGACGATATTCACGGTTGACAGATGTTGATGGTGCATCATATGTTGAAGAAGTTGCACCAGAAATATCAGTCCAAGTCGCCCCAATCAATTCTTGCCATTGATAAATAATAGTACTTCCGCTACCTCCACTACCTGGAGCAGTTGAAGTAAAAGCAACTGGGTCGCCACTTACACAAAAAGTTTGACTTGCGGCAATTGTTCCAGCATTGGTTAAAGCATAACAATCACAAAAGGTTTGAGTTTGAGTTGCTTCATTATCATCAGGAAGTGAGTTAAAGGTTGACATATAAGCAGGAACCTGTAAAGTTACATCCACTGATAAAACAGTACTTACTGGAGAACTAGTAGGAACAAACAACGAAATATTAATTGAGCCAGATGAAAGTGGATTTGGGAAAATAGGATTTGATCCTGTACCAGGTAAAGTTTGAATCTGAGTTCCGATAAGTGAATCGGGAGACCCAGGTACGAAAGCCCAAGAAAAATTACTAGCATAAGAGCCAGTAACAATTGATGAAGCCGGACCATTATAGGTAAACCCACCAATTTTAACTTTCACTTTTAACGGGTTATTTACCCAATCAGTTGCATCTGCTTGAGTGGTTAAACCTTGCGTGAAGGTAACTGTTTGAACAGTTCCGCATTCAAATCCAGCAACTGTAGGTTCTGGATCGAAATGGATATTTTGCGTAAACGGATTGTAAGCTGTTTGCCCAATCGCGTTCATTGCAAAAAACAACGCTAAGATTAATAAGATGTTGATTTTTTTCATATACTTTTTATTTATTTTGTGTTCAAAGGCATTAAACAAATTTTGGCACAATTTTTGCATACGTTATCAGGTTGTAGAGGCATTAAATGTGGGGAGCAAATCTAATAGTTAGATTTGATAAATTTTAACTTTTTAAGGTCATGTTATTGTTATTAACATGCTTTTTTTATTTATTGATTCTCCAAAACACCTACTCTCACTGATTTTATTAATAAAAAAGGAGTCAATTAATTTTTGTTAGGCTTTTGTTATTTCATTTAATATTAAAATATTATTTAATGTATAATGGTCTAAATAACACATTTTTGATTCATATCTAAAAATCAATTAGATAATCCTTAACAATGATCTTTGTCATCAAAAAGCAAAAAAACTGCCGACATTTATATTTTTATTCTCATTAACATATTTTTTTAAATCTAATTTCTTGTGGTATGTTTTCAATTGGAATTGATCTTGATTGCTTCAATAACAAAATAAGTCCATGCCCAAACTCTTGAAAAATTAAAATGAACATTTCCATTTCTGATGATGGAATGATATATTTGAAATGAAAAGATTCAGTTTGAGTCTGTCTTGTAAAAGTGTGAAAACTTCTCCTCATCTTACTAATAATATCTCAAGACTCCTTATTATTTGTAATGATGAGATTTGTGATTAGTGTATATTACAAAATCACATTTAATAATAAAATTATAGATTCACTGCAAATTTCGATTTAAATCTTGAAATCTATTATGACCATTTTTACCCACCTAATTTCTAAATGATTGTTTGTTAAGGTTGGCTTGAAGAAATTTATAATAGCTACTTTTAGATTAAAATTCAAAATCATGAAAAAGTATGTATTGCTTTTTTTATTAGTTTTTTCTTATTCCTTGTGCTTCTCTCAAAATTGGAAAGGGATTTCAAATTCGGATACTACTTTTTTTATTGCAGCAACTTTGCCAGCTGATTCAGAATGGAACGGTTTGTTAAGATGTGTATGGGTTGAGTCTTCATCAATAATTGGAAGTGATAGCTTGTTTAGTTTTAATAGGTCAATAAGGGAAAGTTCAACGCTATGTGCGGATACAAACGCCGATAGTTGGTTAGGGACGAGTATGATAAGAACAGTAAATGGCATTGAGTACTATAATAATTCAGTTGGAGATTCATTAGAATTTCATACTTGGTCAAATTTATCTGATACATGGAAGGTTATTTCAGATTCAAATGGAATAGATTTTTATGCAACTGTTACCAATGTTTATACGACTACTATTGATGGAACGTTGGATAGTATTAAGGAAATGAACTTACAAGCTTGGCAAGGTGCTACAATGATTGCAAATTATTATAACAATATGGTGATTAAATTAAGTAAAGAGCATGGGTTTATTTCTATCATGCAACTCGAAATTTTCCCGTATCGAACTTGGGCTGATTATTACGATGTTGCATTTCTTCATCCTGCTTTACCTTATCTTCATTCGCGTATCGGTAATTCAATCAATATAGACTTTAATCATATTGATTTGACTACGAAATATTCACCAGGAAATGAATGGATTTACGAATATTCGCAAGGGTATGGAGAATATGATAACATGCCTTTGTCGCCTGAATGGTTTGGAACCATTACAACAAATCACGATTCAATAATCAATGCAAATTTACTTTCACCAACTGCTATTGAATATACTTTTCAGCGAAAGCAAAATATTCTCGATAAAGTTAATTCATACAATACAAGCACTGGATTATTTACACAATCAATCGGCACTGCTAATAGCATCAGTATCATCACAGATACTGCTTATCAAAGCGCAACGTCAAACTATATTCATGCTAAATATTGTGGTGATTTATTTACTCTTTACAACACGTTAAGTGTAAAACCATATCATTATTTTGTAGACACAGTGTGCTCGTTTTTGAGACTTCGTAGTGATTCTGCACAAATGCCTTTGTGGCAACGTATTGGATCTTGTTGGCAAAAGTGGCTTCCAATTTCTAGCTATACATATTATAGAACGAGTCAAATTGCAGATATGGGTTTCCAAGAAGGTTATATAAGAAGCTTAGGCGTTATGTATCAACTTACGTTTAATAGTTCTTCTAAACTTCATTACCTTAAGACAAATACTTGTACTTATTTGAATAAATTTAATGTGCTTGCTTTGAATACAAGTTCAAATGAACTTACAAACGAGTTGGTAAAAATTTATCCCAATCCAGCGCAAGATGAAATTAATATTTTGTTGAACGATATGTCTAATTCAATTTTGTCTGCAACAGTTTTTGATATGTCAGGAGCCACTGTTTTACAAACTAAATCTAGTTCAACACAAATTGATATCCATACATTGAAATCGGGTATTTATTTTATTGAGCTAAAAACCATGAAAGGAAAGTTGATTAGCAAAATTGTAAAATAATAAATTAGAGCTAATGAAGCAAAAGCCCTCATTGATTAAGAGGTCGTAGCTTAGTTTAAATTGTAATGAGAGATTGAAAAGTGCTTATTTTCTCTATTTATTTTAGTTCAATTGAAAAATTTTACATTCTTTCATCCACCATTTTCAATATCTCTATTTCTTCAGATAAGGTATGTTGAAGTAAAGCACTCGCTTCATTTATCAATTTATCAGCTAACGCTTTATCCTTTAATCCACCCGCATTGATTTTCACATTTAAACAGGCCCCGTATACTGCAGTTCGTATACATAAGGCGCCAACACCTGCATCAGTCACGCTATTAGGATTTCCTATTTTCACCATTTCTTTAATTAAAGGCAAACAGGCAACACTCTTTTGCATGGTTAGTAATGGAATTTCTGTTGCATATAAAGTAGCGTCTTGTATTGCTTGAGAACGGGCAAGTTTTTCTTCTTCAGTATTTTTAGGTAATCCAAATGCATCCATAATTTTGTTGAATGCATTGGTATCTTCATCTACCAAATTTAATAATTCAGTTTTTAGTTGTTGACCTTTTTCTGCCCAAATACTAAAAGTTTCCCATTGATCATCCCAACCTTTTTTATGACTGCTTAAATTAGCAACCATAGTGCCTAAACTCACACCTAAACTAGCTACGTAAGCACTAATACTTCCACCACCGGGTGCAGGACTTTCGCTCGCTGTTTCGTCTGCAAAAGCATTGAGCTTCATATTGATCAAGCTTTTTGATTGATCTTCCTGTAAAACATATTCGATAATTTTTTTTGATGGATCAAATGGCGCAAGCTCATCTAAACCCATACTTTTAATGGCAATTTTCACAAGTTCTTTTTCACTCACTCCAACACTTCTTTTTTGTTTTTGCAAAAAATATTTGCCAGCATCAATAAAAGATTTTAAAGGAGTTAATCCAACCAATTCACTTCCTGTAACACGCATACCGCGTGTATGGGCTCGTTCAACTGCTTTGTCAAAAGCAATATGAAGTGGTGTGATATTGATATTTGTCAGGTTCATTGAAATTTGCGCAATGCCGTATTCTTCAATATACCATCCAATTGCTTTTACACTTTTTAATAAACCAGGTTCACGCACTTCTACACCATTTTCATCTAATACTTTTTTGCCGTTTTCTTCTTTCACTCGACCATTCTCACGTAAATCAAAAGCAACTGAATTTGCACGTCGAGTGGATGTGGTATTTAAGTTGACATTATAAGCTACTAAAAAATCTCTTGCACCTATTACGGTTGCACCGCTTCTTTCATTAAATATTGCATGACCATAATCGGGTTTCCAATTTGGATCTTTTATTTTTTCTGAGAATCCTTCATACTCGCCTGCACGGATACTTGCTAAATTGATACGATCTGGCTTTTGCGCAGCACTTTCGTATAAATAAACAGGAATATTTAATTCTTCACCAACTCGCTTACCCAATTTTTTCGCAAATTCTACGGTTTCTTCCATTGTAATGCCACTAATAGGAATCAAAGGACAAACATCGGTAGCACCCATACGAGGATGTTCACCTTTATGTTTAGTCATGTCGATCAATTCACCTGCTTTTTTAATCGCTTGAAATGCAGCTTCAATTACAGCATTTGGTTCACCAACCATCGTCACAACAGTTCGGTTTGTAGCTTTACCAGGATCTACATCCAACAATTTTACACCATCAATTTTTTCAATTTCATCTGTAATTTTTTTGATGATATCTAAATTACATCCTTCACTAAAATTTGGAACACATTCGATGAGCTGTTTTTGCATGATTCTATTTTTTGAGGATGCAAATATAACGATGAAACGGTGTTGAAGGAATTGTTATTCAATAATATCAAAGCAAATAATCCATATAATTCTCAGGATGAATAACGATTGTATTTTTAGGCTTATATGCTTCTAAGAAAATTTGATTAAATTTTGTTTTTGACTTTGGATTCCATTTGATTTCTATGGCCATATACGTGTTTTCTTCAAATACAATATTTTTCGATTACAATTTTCGGTTTGTAAAGAAACCAAGATCTGCAACGAGCGATGCTCAATTTGATTACATTGTATAGAAATCTAAGAATTACCCTTGTATAATTAGTAAATTAACTTGTACTGAATTCAGTTATAGAAAGGTTGAATCTGCCTTTGCCCCAAACATAAATAGTCTCGGTATCTACCAATTTGCAACTCAAATAGACTGAGGGCGAATGATAACTTAAATATCTAATCCAAACTTCTTACCGTGTTCAATGGCGATATCATAGCCAGCATCTGTATGTCGTAAAACACCCATTGCAGGATCATTATACAACACTCTACGTAGTCTGGCGTCTGCATCTGTAGTGCCATCAGCAACAATTACCATACCTGCGTGTAAACTATATCCCATACCTACACCACCACCATGATGAAACGAAACCCAACTTGCACCACCGGCAGTATTAATCAAGGCATTTAATATAGGCCAATCGCCTACTGCATCACTTCCGTCTTTCATCGCTTCAGTTTCACGATTAGGTGAGGCCACACTACCACAATCTAAATGATCGCGACCAATAACAATAGGCGCTTTTAGTTCACCATTACGCACCATTTCATTAAAAAGCAAACCAGCTTTTTCGCGCTCGCCCATACCCAACCAACAAATTCGGGCTGGCAAACCTTGAAATGAAATTTTTTCTTTCGCCATGTTTAACCAACGCAGCAATCCTTTGTTTTCAGGGAATAATTTTTTAAGTGCTTCGTCAGTTTTATAAATATCTTCAGGATCACCACTTAACGCCACCCAACGAAACGGTCCTTTTCCTTCACAAAATAGAGGTCGAATATAAGCAGGTACAAAACCTGGAAAATCAAAAGCATTTTTTACATTTCTTTTATCATGTGCTTGACCACGTAAATTATTTCCGTAATCAAAGGTAATAGCGCCACGTTTTTGCAATTCGAGCATGAGGTTAACATGCTTTGCCATCGTATCTAAACTCAGTTTACAATATTCATCCGGATTGGTTTCGCGTAAAACTTTTGCCTCTTCAACACTCAACCCTTCAGGAAAATATCCAATCAATTCATCATGAGCAGAAGTTTGATCAGTTAAGGTATCAGGTATGATATTTCTATCTATTAATCTTTGCAGTAATTCAACGGCATTACAAACCACACCTATCGAAATTGCCTCCTGATTTAGTTTTGCGTTAATCGCTTCATCTATCGCTTCATCAATTGAATGAAACATTTTATCAATATATCTTGTATCTAATCTTTTTTGAATTCGCCATTCTTCAACATCAGCTGCTAAGCAAACCCCTTCGTTCATAGTAATTGATAAAGGTTGTGCGCCACCCATACCACCTAAACCAGCCGTTACATTTAAAGTACCTTTTAGGGTTCCATTAAAATGTTGGTTTGCAAGACTTAAATAAGTTTCGTAAGTACCTTGAACGATTCCTTGAGATCCTATATAAATCCAGCTACCGGCAGTCATTTGACCATACATCATCAGTCCTTTTGCATCTAATTCTCTGAAATGCTCCCATGTAGCCCATTTACCAACTAGGTTTGAATTAGCAATTAGAACACGTGGTGCATCTTTATGACTGCGAAGCACACCAACAGGTTTGCCGCTTTGAACCATTAAGGTTTCATCTTCATTTAAATTTTTAAGCAATTCAATAATCTTATCATAGCTCTCCCAATTACGAGCTGCCTTACCTAATCCTCCATAAACAATGAGTTCGTCTGGTCGCTCAGCAACTTCCGGATCAAGGTTATTCTGTAACATTCTAAATGCGGCTTCCGTAATCCAATTTTTGCAATGTAACTGAGTTCCTATTGGGGACTTGATAATTCTTTTTGTTGTCATGATATTGTCTATAAAAATGTGATTGGCAAAAATAGTCATCCAATTTTAAAGAGTTGTAAAGTTTGTATGATAAGTTGAAAACATATTTCTTGATCCTATAGAAATCATTGATGAATGAAGAAGAATAGCACTTTCATATTTTTATTTTTACAAAACAAAAGATATGAGTTTAAAACTTTATTAGATGATTACAAATTCAAATTATTCAATTTTATCTAATGGTGTTTTGTGGGGGCACTAACCATAGGTGAAAACAAAACCAAGAGAAGCCCACACGCATTGGTAATGTTAAATAGTCGCGCCGGTGAAAATTGTAGTAAAATAAAATTTTACTCTTTTAGTACTTTTGTCCTAATTGATTTATTCTTTTCAATCAC
>DAOOQH010000161.1:0-8324 GCA_035388625.1 Chitinophagaceae bacterium
ATGGCTATACAATACAATATCGCAATTGTTGACGATCATATATTAATTGCTAAAGCAATTGGCAATATCATCAATGAACATTCATCATATCAAGTTTTATATGAAGTAACAAATGGGAAAATGCTTCAAGAAAAATTTAAACAAGGTCGTAATATTCCAGATATTGTTTTACTCGATATCTCAATGCCAATTATGGATGGCTATGAAACAGCTCAATGGCTTAAAGAAAATCATTCTGATGTTTTAATACTTACTTTATCTATGCAGGATGACGATGAATCATTAATTCGAATGATAAAGTGCGGGGCAAAAGGCTATCTATTAAAAAATGTTGAACCAAAGGAACTTATTTATGCAATTGACCAACTCATTCAAAAAGGATATTACTATCCTGAGTGGGCAACTAGTAAAGTATTTAAAAGTTTAGGACAAGAAGATTTAATTTCAAAGCATGAGATAAGGTTTTCTGATAGAGAGCTTGAGTTTCTTCAATATTGTTGCAGTGAAATGTCATATAAAGAAATTGCTGAAAAAATGTTTTGTAGTCCTAGAACTGTTGAAGGTTATAGAGATTCATTATTTGAAAAATTAGATATTAGAACACGTGTAGGGCTTGTACTCTATGCGATCAAACAAAAGCTAATTCAATTAAATTAATCAACTCAACCTAATTATTAAACTTAATATTATCAAAATCAAATATCCCTAAATATGGATCGTATTTGATTAAAATAGCATGACCAAATCTGGCTGGCCAAATGCCAATTTTGGTTAATGAGGTAAAAGTAGGCACTACAAATCGATCAACCTTAATATCGCCATTTTTGTAGAGCAAATTACCCAACGACAATTTACGAGAATGATAATTATAATCTGTAAACACAAATGATATTTTCTCATTTGTTTCATCTTCATCTTTTACAAAATAGTTGATATCCATTCGATCTCGGGCATTTGCTACCATGGCTCCTCCTTGAGGGCGACGATAGTACTTACGGGGTAATCGAACACCATCATCTTTATTGGGCTCAACATGTATTTTTACCACATCGGCATGATCATCTAATTCTAATAGACAAATATTTTTCTTATTAAAAACAACATAAGGATTCTTTGCAAGCTTGATTTTCAATTTAGTACGAAGTAATTGTTCTGCAGCAACAAGCCAATTTCCATTTTTTAGTTTAATAGCCTTATGCATGTATAAATAACTAAAATCTAATAATTTATAACGCTTCACAACTGAATCTTTGACCAATGATTTTGTAAATTCATTGAAATGCTCTCCTATTATTTTCCCATTCAAATCTAAATAGTGAATACAAGTGCCATATTTAATTTTACTGTACTCGTGCGCCCGCTTTGTAAATTGAGAAATAACCTCTATCCCATTTTTTTGTATTTCGGCTGAAATAGGATAAATAGAAATGGAATCGTTTTTATATAAATTTGTCTCAGCAATTTTAGCACCTTGAGCCGACAAAATTAAAATAGAAGTATTGACATTATTATAAAATTTACGAGATTGAAAATTATACACTGAATTCACAATAAACTTATGATCGGCGCTTAACAGCTGAACATTACTTGCATTTGATGTTTGATAATTATATTGCCAAACTTTTGCATCGTTTGTTAAACATTGTATGGTTGTAGATTTCTTTCCACCCGATTCAGTATTTAAGTAATCTAAAATACCTTGATTATTGATTGAAAATATGGGTGTTTGCTTGAAATTTTCTTCTGTAATTTTTTCTGCATCCTTTTGCAATTTCAAACTCATACTTGTATCGAAAATAATATTTGCCTTTTGATCAAATACCAAATACCGCAAACCTTCTTGCTTCTTTTGAAATTTCGCAACAATATTCATTCCATTATAAATAGCTGCTTTGAATTCATACTTCGAATCTAAATTAAATTTCTTCTCCCCTACATCTCGTAAATATTCATCAAAGACCTGCAAAATAAAGCTATTCGTATCTTTACTTACTTTATCTAATAAATTAACATAGGCATGTCCCTTAACAATATTATTCTCCAACATTGGAATTAAAAAGGCATGATGATTATCATAATACATGCCATTTTGAGCGAATATAGATTTCAAGCCTACAATCATTATTATAAGCAACAATAAGTATTTACTTCGTTTTAAAAGATTCATAGATGGTTTGAATTTCAGGGTAAGTACTCATTTTTGAATAGTATTGATTAAAATAATTCTTTACCAATACGTCAAATTCTTCAGCAGATGTTCGATCAATAATTCTTAAAAGTTGATTATATCCTTCAGAAAAATCTTTCTCCGATTCAATAGGAATATAGTTTTGAATTGTATGCTTTTTTATGGCTTTATTCATTTCATTTAAACCAATACCAATATTTTTATACAAATATTTATTCTCTGGAAATTTGTTTAAAAGTAAAATTGAATAATATACTACAGCACCATAACGTTTCTTTTTTAAATAAATTTCAATGATTTCAAAACGACTCATATTCGCCAAACTATCAAAAGTTGACTGAGGTTGTAAAAACTTCTTTTTATCTTTTGGTGTATAACTAAAATTTGATAACAAGGTATCAATCATCTTAATTCGAAGCGGAATATCTGGATGTGTTTTAATCGAATCTTCATCAAATTCCATTTCTGTCTTATTACCAAAATTTAAGGTATTTTTCTTCGCAACTAACCATTCTGAACGAATTGAATTGGTTTTACTATTTAAGTAATTATGATAATCTATTTTAGAACTATCCTCGTCCGAATGCTCTAAAATATCCATCAAGGTTTTGCCTTCATTTAAATCGTATTCAGTATTTCGCAATAATACAACAGCCATGGAATCGGCCGACTTTTCATTGGCTCGACTATACTTTGCAAAATCATAATTATAATTTTTCAAGAACTGAAATGTCTTATCAAGTTTGTTATAACGTGCTTTTTTAATATCTCTAATTTCTTTTTTTACTGTTTTATCTTTTGCTAATTTTTCCATGGCTATAAAATTATC
Source organism: Chitinophagaceae bacterium (assembly GCA_035388625.1). GTDB lineage: Bacteria > Bacteroidota > Bacteroidia > Chitinophagales > Chitinophagaceae > OLB11. Next base: position 3,018 of record DAOOQH010000161.1, read on the forward strand.
TTGCACATGAAATAAAAGTTGATGTGATAACTCATGACAAAGTAAAAAAGCCAGTTGGGCTTCATTATTTAATTGTTCCAAAATTCCAATATTCACATACAATTTATTATCACCCATATTAAACGCATTCGGCACAGCATATCTTGTACAAACGATATCAATTTTATCTTTGATATTATTTTTAGCGAGCACAGAATCAAGTATTGTTTTCAAATACATTTTAACATAAGGTTCTTCAATAAATTGCTTTTGCTTTGAACCATCAGCATAACCTCGATATAAAACATACAAGTATTTATTGAATTTTTTGATCATGTTTTGATCGCTTGTATTATATTTTACTTTGAGTTTTTTAAAGAAAGAACTTTCAGTCATTTTATATCCCGAAGAGCTATACTTCACAGGCTTATAATCTAAATCAAACTGCGCTTTCACGTTTGTAAAACAAAAAAGCATTGCAATAAATATGATTCGTTTAAATTGTTTCATGTTCCTTATTTTACCATCCAATTTTATCATTCACTCTTCTCCATTTATTTTTTAACGAATAAAACATTCCGAATTGCGCCAAACCTGTCAGCATACCGAACTCGCAGGAAATGCCCATTTTCTTTGTCACTAAAAATTTCAATCCCATACCTGCATCTAATGACAGAGGAGAATAATTCGTTGGATTGGTTTCAGGAGTTTGATGAATGCGTGATGCACGAATAATATACGTATCTGAGGTATTATGTTTCATTGACCTCAATCGAACACCTGCACCAGCAAACATATAAAATACCGAACGAGGTGATTGAACAATATAACGAATACCACGCAATTGTATTGCAAATTTTAATCCTTTCGTATCCACCTCAATCGTGTCACCAGGATATTCTCTTCTTTCCTTTAATCGAAAAGAATAAAAGCCTCCGCTTAATCCTATCGTTGTGTAGTCGCTTATTGCATAATCAAATGAAACAATAAGTGGATTGGTAAATTTTGCAGTATACGAATACGATTCATCATCATATTCATTATTATTCAATTGCAAGGTTAATAATGATTTGTAAATATTACTCATCCCATAGGAAACAGTTAAAACCTTATTGCCTTTTGCCATGAGCGGTTCTTGCGCAAAACTGCTCTGACTAATTCCTATGCAAACAATGAGCAAAAGAATAAATCCACTATCTTTTAACGATTTAAACCAAACAAATTTAAAATGCTGCTTTCCCTTCATATTTATCTCCGAATGTTGTTTGATATTTATACATAATATAACCACGATATTTACGATAATCATTGATAACGTAACGTAATTGTCCATAACCAGTGATATCTAATCCTGAATGTGTTTGTTGTGGTATGACAATTTCACCTGTACTTTTATTTACAATGGCTTCAACATCATAAAACAAATTTGCTGAGGGTGAAGATCCAATTTTATCAAAGATCATTTCATTGTTTCCACCCACTTTTTCAGTAATTTTCATGTCGTACTGAATCAGATTAAGTGTTACCATAGATGAAAATGGATCATCTGATAAAGTATCATTTACTGGATAGGTGTATCCAACCATAGATCGAATATCAAAATCAATGACCTTAATATTTAGAGGTAATTCGCGAAACAAACCTTGTTTCGAGTTAGTAAATAATTTTATAGGATATGTTTTTGAATCAGCCTTAACAGATTTGAATGTTACACTAAATAATGTAATCTCCTCGCCATACAAATCAGTATCCGTTTTGAATGGCAATACTTCATAACTTATCGTGGATGGTAAATCCCTGAATCCGATGGTCATTCCTTTCGCATCAACTAATTTCATATTCAATTCAAAATTAATTGTTTGCGCGTCTGTTGGCATCATATGCAAAGATGTGCCTTGCATATTTTGATTGATTGATGCGAGTTCGATTTCGTAACTTGTATATACAAATCGTTTACAACTTGAAAACAAAAGAATGCTTACTAGAATTAGTAAACTAAAATTGCGCATGACTGTATGATTTAAATCACAATATAATACTTTTATTGAAAAGCCAAATATATCAATTAATTATCTAGCAATATATTTTGGGATTGTAATGCGTGAAAGCCAATTTAGGTTCCTTTTTAGTAGAATAATTTCATTCCTAATTTTCTATATTTGTTTTATGAAAAAAGAATCAAAATATATTTTGATTGCCGTTGGTCTTTTCATTATACTATTTTTAATAGTTCACTTCTATATTTACTATGTGATGGACTTCAATTAATTCTTGACCTCATCCAACTCTTTAATTAGCATTCAGCACATTAAAAATTAGATCAATTAATTTGTTGGGCCATTATCGATGATAGTCTCTATCGCATTTTCAAGTGAGACTGATAAACTCTTAAAAAAATCGAAACCTGTAGCAGCTTCAATGGCATCAACGCTTGTTCTATAATTACCCCATGCACTTGCATTCACCGTTTGGGTATTTGGCATATCTACCGCTATCACTCTAGTTGTGGTTGTAACCCGGCTGATATCATTATTTCCTGCTGGCAGAGCAAGTATAATTTTCCAAAAATGTGATGGCACATTGATATTACCACTTGCTATCGTATACGTTATACCTCCATTAGAACCCGTTCCTCCTGAGCCATACCCCCCACTGTAGGTATATAATTCATATCCTGCATTCACAAGACTTGTACAATACTGCTCCAAATTATTCCATGTAATTTGATTTAAATTAGGTGCTTGAGGCATCATATTACTCATTAAAAAGGTAACTGCATTATTCGTAATATTATTATTTCGATGAGAGGATGGAACTTGATGTCCTCTATCAAAACCACTTCCTGAATAAGCAAATGAATTAGCGCGATAAAAACTAGATGGTAATTGAACATCCGTTGCAAAACAATCGCATCGAGGCGTTGTTCCAATATCATTAATATCTAAATGCCAAGCCACCCATGCGGCACTGCCTTTAGAGTTGTCGTAGGCATAATCAAATTGATTTTTAATAACCAAATAGTTATCTGGAATAGAAATATCAGTAACAGCATTACTCGGATTTCCAAATGCAATATGATCATTATCATTTACTACAACGACACCTGTATTTGCGGTGATATTAAAATCATCAATATTCAATCGGCCTCCAGATAATTTTCGTATTTCAAATCGGATATTGCCTTCCCAATTAACAATAAACGAAACACTTTGAATCGTGGTAGAAATAGTTGAAACAGTGCTACCCTCTTGACTCCATGTATTACCATTATCAATCGATTTATATAAGGCCCATGTGCTATTTGATTCACTAGCATATTTGGCATGCCAAACAGTAATGATTGATGAATCAATATAAACATTGAAATTCATACTTATTTTTCCAAGATTTTGAATTCGAGCTGACTTCGAACCAATTTTACGATCTGAGGATGAAGTGCCAATTAAGGCATCATCAAAAGTCCAAACGCCCGTTGATAATGTAATATTTGCGCTGGTATAATTTGTCTTTGTGCCACTCTCCATTGTTTCAGGAAAAACAATAAATACAGGATGATTTGCAAAAACAAAATTGCCAATACTTTCTTCAAGTAATGGCATATCTAATAAATCAACATTTCCATCACCATTTAAATCTGTTGAAAAATAACCGAATTCAAAATTTTGAATATCAGCTTCAACAGTCGACAAATCCAGTAAATCGATATTCTCGTCTTGTACAATATCACCTGAATAAATTGCCCAAACACCTGTGTCAACTAAAACAGCATTACAACCGTATGTTTTACATTGTCCATTACTGAAATCATAAAAATAAGGAATTGCACCTAAACTAACGGGTATTGCACTCCATGCCTGCAAAGCGTTTCTGTATCGAATTGCAATATAATAGGATCCTGAAATATTTGGGTATGAGATACTCACAGTGCCATCAATACCTAAACTTCCAGAACCACTACTAACTAATGTAAATGAAATTGGATCATACAACTCAACTATAATATCATCAACAATTAATTGACTCAAACTAACTCCTTGATTAAATAAAACCGACTCCATTAAGCCAGAACCAAGATAATAGGATTGGAAGAATAGTTTTAAATTAAGCACTGCACAAGGTGTAACCGTTATATTTGCAGGTGATGATATAGTAACACAACCTAAACTATCAGTATATGAGTAAGTGAATATTGTAGATGGTCCAGTATAAGGATTGGCTACGCTAAAAATACCCCCAATTGGAAATCCTGTTAAGGCAATTGAAGCGCCTTCACAACTAGTAACATTCGATGTGGTTACTAAGCTTGGCGCAGGTTCTGTTAATACAATAATGGTTGTGGCGGTGCATAAAAAAGCATCTAAAACACTTACAGTATATGTATTTGCCACTACATTATTAAAAATGGGATTTGTTTGTGAAGGACTATTATTTAAACTATAATTAACCGTACCATTGGCATTATTCACCTGCACCTGAATAGCACCTTCTCCACCATTACATAAAATTGGTGAGCTTGTCGCTGATACACTCAATGAACAAGCATAAGAAGTACTCATCGAAATATTTAAATTTAAATCATCGATTCTCCAATTGTTTGGACTTGTACCTGTATTTATTGACCCACTGCCTCCAGTTACATATCCATAAATTCGAACAGTGAGTGGGGTTGTGGATGAAATCGATGGGAATGTGGGTGAAATAAGTGTCCAACTTGAATTCGATAAGACTGGATTCGTTGATATTGAGGATGAAAAATTATTTGCGCTCGTTCTTATATCTAACGTAGTTGGACCAGTTCCAGTAGACCGTGATCCAAAATTTAGAGAATTGAGCGTAACTGTATTACCACTTGAAGGCGTTAAAGTAAATTCGAAATAGGCACTCGAATCAATCTGAAAACTTCTATTTCGAGCCGTGATACCTGCATTCATTTCACCTGAAGCACCGCTGTTTGTAGAAGCCGAGGTTGAACTAATATTAATTGAAGTTTGACTAATATTTGCATTATTACCTTGTGAAATAGCTGAAATATTGAGATTTGAAATGGGTACACCATTAGATGCAAATGCAGTAGGAGCCGACACTGAGCCAAAGTTGAAATTTACAATACTTGATGATGAATTTACGATTAAAGACTGTGGAATACTAATTGCAGAATCGTATAAAGTATTACCACTTTGCGAAGCAGTTATTGTTGTGATACCGGCTCCAACAATAGTGACTATATTACCTAAAACAGTTGCCACACTTGAATTGGAACTAGTAAATAGAATTGGATTGCCGGAAGCCCCACCGGACGCAATTAAGTTAAATGGAGGATCTGTAACT
>DAOOQH010000162.1:0-8271 GCA_035388625.1 Chitinophagaceae bacterium
CATCCACCAGCGATTGGTACGTTTACTTTTTAAAAAGAGTGAATTATTGTCTGTAAAAGTAATATGATATTCAAGAAACTGATCCTTATCGTTTAGTTCAACTTCAGTTTTTCCAACACTCACTCCATCGATATAATACCAAAGCATTTGAGCAATCAGACGTGCTGTGATATCTTCAGTATCTTGACTTGGATGATAACCATAAATACCGAATGAAAATAAGGTTGGACTCATGCCTGCGAATCGGGTAATTTTACACATCTCATCGCCATAAAAACCATTGGGCGAAGCCATTTTATTGGCTGGTGCATCACTATATCGAACCGCATTCATATCTAAACTTAAAAGATGCGTGCCGCGTAAAACAGGTTCAATTTGTTCGATATCTTCTCTAGCCTTACCAACACGAATACAATCAAAACGGAGCTTATCGAGTGTTTCAATAAGATTTGGATTCACATAATAACTTTGAAAACCAATCAGGTTAAAATGACGTACAAAATTGGGTGTGGAGGTTAAAGCAGTTAAAAGATAATCGTCGTAATTTGTACCATTGCCTTCTGCTACATCGGCTAACATATCAATAATGGTGAAGTCGATAATTTCGCCAGCCTCTTTAAAAACATCGTATTGTTGCAAGGTAAGATCATGTGACCCACCGAGTACGATTACTTTTTTACCCATCGATTTAAGATCAGCTAAAACGGTTTTCAATGCAGCTCTTGTATCGGCTAGACTAGCACCTTCCATAATATTACCCAGATCACCAATTTTAACATCAGGGTGCCAATAATGAAGCTTGTATAATGCCTCTCGAATTTTATCAGGACCATCGCTATACTGAGCGTTTAATTTTTGTCCCCGACATTCGCCACATCCTACCAGAATAATATCTAAAGCCTCGATATCGGTATCGGGTACTATTTGTTGAATATGCGCGCCAAGTTGGGTTGGTGTATAAACAAATTGATTGGTTTCTTGAAAATGTAAATTGGCAGTAAATTGTTGTAATTCTAAAATTGTAGACATCATAAATTTGTTAAACGGCTAAAATACAATTCAAATTGGGATTTACGTATTTTTCATATTGATCAAAACTATAAGAATATGTATTGAAATTTGCCTCTAATGAATTTGCGTTTGATCTTTCATTTACACTAAATCATTCTAATAAAATTTGAATAGTCGACTCAAATCGAAATCCTCGTAAATATTGGAACTTATAACATCAAAATGACCAAATACTCATTCAAAACAACCATTTACTCATTTGCTCTTGCGTAGGTATTTTTCTACAATTACATTTACAGCGTAATCATTCAACCTAATGAGAACAAAGAGTTTGAATAATCAAACCAATCGAAAATGAAAATTTAGTAGTGTTTTTTTTCATTATCCTATTGAACCACGAGCTTTTTAGTTCGTGGTTTTTTGCTTTAACATAAAAACTTAAGAAATATTTTTTTTCTTTTTCACTATATCATTGTGGATGATACCCAATTAACAAAACATATTTTGACTGGATACAAATAGTTCTAATTTTAGAAAAATAATAAAATGAAAAATAATAAATTCCAATATATACTGATTTTTATTCTTTCGATTCTACTATTCAGTTGCAGTAAGAGTAAACTTCAAAACTCAAATACAACAAATATTGAAAATTCAACAAATGAAAATTCTCAAGTACAGCTAATACATGCATCCCCAGGGATAATTGGAATTAAAATGTGGTACGATGATAATATGTTACAAGAGGTAGGAAATTATTATAAAAGCAATTCGCATTATTTAAACATTCCTTCAGGAAAAAGAAAATTGGATTTAAAACTTTCAAAATCAAATGATCTTTTATTTTCAATTTCTCGGGAATTAAAACCAAACTCAAAATACTCTTATTTCGCAACAGATACAAAAGGGAAATTTACAGGTCTTTTAGTGCAGGACGATATTCTTCCTTTAAACCCTGATAAGGCTCAATTGAGAATTGTCAATATCCTTTCAAACGATGAAAACATTGATTTAAATTTCGAAAATGGAATCAAGATTACCAATATAAAAGAAAAATCTGCAACAAATTATCAATATTTCGAAAAGGGGTCATTTAATTTATCCATCACCAATTCAATTGATAAATCTACAATTATAAAAAATGTGCTTATTTATTTAGATCCAGGTGTTGTATACACACTTTATGTAAATGGATTTACCAATAAAACTGGAAGTATGGGTGCAGATGCAATTCTAGTGGTAAATCACTGATGATTGGATGGTGTTTAAAATCTAATTAATTGCTATCTCAGAATTTCAGTTAGGCAAACAATTCTGTATACTTCTTCCCTAATTGAAATTTAGCAATTTTCATATTTAAGTTGCTGATCAAGCTTTTAACTGTCTAATATCCTTTTGCTAACAAGCGTAAATTATCTATTCGAGTTAGTTTAGACTACTTTAAAAATTTGCTATTAAAAGTTAAGTCATAATTTCTAGCCAAAAGCCAAATAATATTTTCCTTTTATTAATAATATCTTCTAACTTCGCAAACGTTTCAGTTTTCGGGGCTTTTATTATAAACAAACATGGGATTATTCAACTTTTTTACGCAAGATATAGCCATTGATCTTGGCACTGCAAATACATTAATTATTCATAACGATCAAGTTGTGGTTGACGAGCCTTCTATTGTGGCTGTTGATAGAACAACCAATAAAATTATAGCCGTTGGTAAGCGAGCCATGATGATGGATGGTAAGGTGCATGAGAATTTAAAAACAATTCGTCCTTTGAAGGATGGCGTGATTGCAGATTTTAATGCGGCTGAAGGAATGATTCGGGAAATGATTAAACTTATTTATCCTAAAAAACCTTTGTTTGCCCCAAGTTGGCGTATGGTTATTTGCATTCCTTCTTCCATTACTGAGGTTGAAAAGCGCGCTGTGCGTGATAGTGCCGAACAAGCTGGTGCAAAAGAGGTATATATGATTCATGAGCCAATGGCTGCTGCTTTAGGTATTGGTATAGATGTTGAAGAGCCGTGTGGCAATATGGTGATAGATATTGGTGGCGGTACCACCGGTATCTCTATTATTTCATTATCGGGTATTGTTTGTGATGAAAGTATTCGAATTGCTGGTGATGAGTTTACCGCTGATATTATTGAAGCGATGCGTCGTTACCATAGTTTATTAATTGGTGATCGTACTGCCGAACAAATTAAAATTCAAGTTGGTAGTGCATTAAAAGAACTCGATAATCCTCCAGATGATGTTGCAGTAAATGGTAGAGATTTAGTTACTGGTATTCCTAAGCAAATTATGGTTTCATACCAAGAGGTTGCTGATGCCTTAGACAAATCAGTGTTTAAAATCGAAGAAGCTATTTTAAAAGCTTTAGAAAAAACACCGCCTGAATTAGCGGCTGATATTTTTAGAAGAGGTTTATACTTAACTGGCGGTGGTGCTTTACTTCGAGGACTGGATATTCGAATTTCAAGTAAAATTAAACTTCCTGTTCATATTGCCGACGATCCATTACGAAGTGTAGTACGTGGTACTGGTATGGCATTAAAACATGTACATAAGTACCCATTTCTTATGCAATAAGTTGATGTTTTTACCAAGCGCTAAATAAACATCACCACTGTGAGAAACATCATTTTATTAATAAAGCAATTATCGTCCTTTTTCATTTTCTTAGTACTTGAATTGGTATGTTTAATTATTGTATTTCGCAATAATTCGTATCAACAAACCTCCTATATCAATTCATCTAGAAGTATAACAGGCAAATTCTATAATCAAAAAAATAAGATTATGGGTTTTATGAATCTTCGTAAAATCAATGATAGCTTGATGAAAGAGAATGCCTATTTAAGAAATCAAGTAGGAATAACAGTGCCTGGTAATCCTTTAAAAGATACTTCATATACAAAAAACATACAAAGCGATACAGTCAATCAAACAGTTCATTATACCTATATACCTGCCAAAGTAATTAATAATACGATCGATCAAAAAGTAAATTATATCACACTTGATGTAGGCAGTAAAGATGGTGTGCAAGAAAAAATGACAGTCATCACGCCAGAAGGTATTGTCGGAAAAATTTCACATGTATCTAAAAACTATTCTGTTGCCTTATCTCTTTTATCTGATCGATTTAATGTAAGTTGTGTAGTAGCTGACGGCACCTATGGTAGCCTATCGTGGGATGGTAAAGATCCGGATTACGCCATTTTAAGTGGCATTCCTCAGTCAGTTAAACTCAAACCTCGTGATTCGGTTTTTACAAGTGGATTTGGCAATTTTCCTGAAAAGATATTGGTCGGTAGAGCTGCGCAAGTTTTAAACGGAACAAGTTACAAAATCTACCTAAGCACACATTTTCGAAAACTGCATTTTGTATATATTGTAGCTGAAAAAGTTGATATTGAACGTAAAGTATTAGAAGATTCTACCCAAGTTAAACCATGAGCACGCCTGTAAAATTCATATTAAATTTTTTCATTATCATGATTATTCAGTTATTCTTACTGAATGATATCGTGATTAAATCCTCCATTACTTTATTGGGTATTCCTGCATTTATACCCCTGCTTTATCCGCTGATATTGTTGTTACTTCCAATTAATACACCTCCTTGGGCTACCATGTTAATTGGTTTTTGCACCGGTCTTATTATGGATTATTTTTGCAATACACCAGGTATGCATGCTTCGGCTTGCGTTTTACTTTGTTTTATACGTCCTTATTTATTGAATTTATTTTTTCAACAAAAGGCAAAAGATCTTGGCGACACTGTTCCATCTTTATTTAAAATGGGCATTTCATCGTTTCTTATTTATGTATCGGTTGCCATACTCGTTCATCACTTATTTTTTTATACCATTCAAATTTGGAGTTTCAAAAATATTTTATTCATTCTTTTTAAAACCTTTCTTTCTGGTATACTCAGCGTGATACTCATTGTTTTAAGTCAATTACTTTTTGCTCAAAGAGATTCAAGAAGAGCATGATCATTTCATCATTATATAGCAAACCAACAGTCTCTAAAGGATGGGGAGTATTTACAAAAGATGCAATACCTAAAAACACCATCATCGAAATATCACCTGTGATTGTGATGACAGCTGCTGAAAAAAAACTTTTAGATAAAACAAGTTTATACAATTATATTTTTGATTGGAAGGATAATAAGTGTTGTATGGCTATGGGTTTGATTCCAATTTACAATCATGCAAGTCCTTCTAACTGCGAATACTTTCAGGATTATGAAGAGAATACCATTTTTATAAAAACCGTTTGTGATATCGAATCCGAAACCGAGTTAACCATCAATTATAATGGCGATTGGGATAATGAAAAAGAGGTATGGTTTGAGGTATTTGACTAATATAGATACAGGCCATAAATCGTATTTGTTCACTTAATTAAGTATCATATATTCGCTTCAAGTCAGGATCAACGAAGAAATCGGACAGTATAAACAAACTCTAAATGGCGACAGTTCAAATAGTTCAGAGTTTGTTTAGAGTGTTCGAGTTCGAGGCGATTGAAGACTTTGAATTCAGGAGTTGACTAAGGTCAATGACTGGATTTAAAGTTAAGATCAACGAAGAAATCGGACAGTATAAACAAACTCTAAATACATAATCCACCACAAACACTTATAACTTGACCTGTAATATAGTTCCCCATATCACTGGCTAAAAACAGACAAGCATTTGCAATATCTTCAGCAGAGGCAAATCGTTGTAATGGAATTCCTGCCTTGTATTTTTCAGCTCCTTCTCCTTCTTTTAAATAGCTTGTCATATCCGTTTCTACAAATCCAGGTGCAATGGCGTTACAACGAATATTTCGACTGCCAATTTCTTTAGCAATAGATTTAGTAAACCCAATGACACCTGCTTTACTTGCAGCATAGCTACTTTGACCAGCATTACCCATTTCACCAATCACCGAACTCATATTGATGATACTTCCACTACGAGCTTTCATCATAGGTTTTATTACATGCTTGGTCATATTGAAGACACTTTTCAAATTAATGGCCATCACATCGTCCCATTGCTCTTCACTCATACGCAATAAAAGATTATCTTTCGATATCCCTGCATTGTTTATACATATATCAATAGTGCCAAATTCTTTTAGTACTTCATTGATAAAGGTTTCACTTTCTGAAAAATTACCTGCATTGCTTTTATAGGCTTTCGCTTTCACTCCCATTGCTTGGCATTTCGAAACTAATTCAACACTTCGTGCCTCGCTACTTTCGCTTATATAGGTAAATGCAATATGGCAACCTTCGCTTGCAAATTTGAGTACAATGGCCTCTCCAATACCTCTACTACCACCAGTTATAACTGCAACTTTATTTTCAAGTAATTTCATAAGATTTAAATAATTAATCAACTAAGATCCACAAAATACACATCAAAAGGTAATAAAAAAATAGTTCATTCATTAATTGTGCGTTATCATCGATTGTGGATGCATTTATTCCTCCTTCACTCAAATAATCTTTAAATTCGCTTTTCACATATATGAAAAAATAATTGCTATCTCCTACCGACATATTAAAAAAATACTGGCATTATAATCAGTTTCGTCCCCAACAAGAAGAAATTATTATGCATGTTCTAAGTGACAAAGACACACTGGCGATTTTGCCAACAGGTGGAGGAAAATCAATTTGCTATCAATTACCTGCACTTCTATTTGAGGGAAGTTGCTTAGTTGTTTCGCCTTTGATTGCCCTTATGAAAGATCAGGTTTTAGGATTAGAACAAAGGGGTATCAAATCGTTGGCAGTGCATAGTGGCATGCATTCTGATGAGGTTAGAATGGTGTATGAAAAAATGAGTACAGGTTTGTATAAGTTTCTTTTTGTTTCGCCTGAAAGATTAAAATCCATTTTGTTTTTAGATTATTTATCAGACTTTAATATTCGTTTAATTGCCATTGATGAAGCGCATTGTATTTCACAATGGGGATACGATTTTCGGCCATCTTATTTGGATATTGCTCTAATAAAAAAATCACTTCCTAATGCGCCAATGATTGCTCTCACAGCAAGCGCCACACCTTTAGTTCAAAAAGATATTATTGATAAATTAGAATTTAAAAATCATTCAACTTTTTTTTCAACATTTGCTCGACCTAATTTATCGTTCTCAAGCTTCGAAGTAGAAAATAAACTTGCTAAAACCATCGATATTCTCCAAAAGATAAAAGGTACTTGTCTTGTATATTGTAAAAATAGAAAACGCACAAAACATATTGCAGATGCACTTAATTCTGCAGGACTCATTGCAGACTTTTATCATGCAGGCTTAGATCAAGATCTTAGAAGCTTGAAACAAGAGAATTGGATTGATAACAAAACAAATATCATGGTTTGTACGAATGCATTTGGAATGGGTATTGACAAGGCAGATGTTCGTTGTGTGATTCATTATGATATACCTGATACACCCGAATCGTATTATCAGGAAGCTGGTCGTGCAGGGCGAGATGGTAAAAAATCGTATGCAGTTTTACTTTTTCAAAAACATGATTTAATCGATTTACATGATGGCATTTTACTGAAATACCCCGCTATTGAAACTATTAAAAACATTTACGAATCACTGGCATTTTATTTAGATATAGGATTAAATGATGGATTAGAATCGGTTTCGGATTTTGATGTGGCAGATTTTTGTAAAAAATTCAATTTCAATATTCTTGAAACCTTAAGTGCTATAAAAATTCTTGAACAACAAGGATATTGGACCTTAAGCGATAGTGCCTATATCGCTTCAAAAATTTCAGTCGTTTGTACAAAAGAGGAGTTAGCAAGTTTAGAACAATTTCATCCAGATTTAGATGAAATTATGCAACATGTATTACGTTTATATGTAGGCATATGGCATCATTACACCACAATTAGTGAGCTTGAAATTGCGCAGCATGCTAGAGTAGGAAAAGACTATGTGGAATTGAAATTACGTCAACTCAATTCCCTCGGACTGATTCACTATCTTGAATCAACCACTATGCCTCAACTTTTTTACTTACATAATCGTTTACCTAAAAAACATCTAATTATAGATATTGAATTGATTGAACGATTAAGAAAAAATCATGAAAATCGAGTTGCTTTTATGATCGATTTTGCCGAACAAAAAATAACTTGTAGAGCAATCAAATTGGTTGGGTATTTTGAAGAAGAGCTTCATCTTCCTTGCGGAATTTGTGATATCTGCCTCATCAATAAACAAAACTT
>DAOOQH010000163.1:0-8123 GCA_035388625.1 Chitinophagaceae bacterium
AAGGGATGTGGAGCATACTTTACTTGATGTGCAATACACGAAAGAAAATTATGAATCGCGACTTGATGGATTTTTCAAAACCTGCAGTTTTAATTGCCAATCATAGTTCGGTACTTGATTTACAGAGAATTATTTCATTATATCCTAAAATTTTATTACTTACCAATAAATGGGTATGGCGTTCACCTGTATTTGGACCCTTAGTGCGCATGGCAGATTATTATCCCGTTGAAGAAGGTGCTGAATTTAGTATAGAAAAAATGAAATATTGGGTTGATAGAGGCTATTCAATTGCTGTATTTCCAGAGGGTACTCGAAGTTATGATAGCGAAATGAAGCGCTTTCATAAAGGGGCTTTTTACATTGCTGAGAAGTTAAATCTTGATATACAGCCTCTCGTATTTCAAGGTATTGGTTACTCAATGAGTAAAGGTGATTTTTTATTAAAAGATGGAGAAATCAATTGTAAGTTCATGCCACGTATAAAAAATACTGATACACAATATGGTCTTACTTATTCGGAGCGAGCAAAATCAATTGGAAAATATTTTCGATCGGAATATGATAATTTTAGAAAGGAGCGTGAAACAGTTCATTACTTTAAAGAACAATTAATACGGAACTATATTTATAAAGGCCCCATTTTAGAATGGTATTGCAGAATAAAAATAAAGTTAGAAGGCTATTATGAAACCATTGAAAAGCATGTTCCTAAAAAAGGACATATACTTGATATAGGATGTGGATATGGATATTTAGACTATATTCTCTCATGGACTTCAAAAGAGAGGCAAATAAAAGGGGTAGATTATGATGAAGAAAAAATTAGTGTGGCTACCCATAATTTTTCAATAAATGATCATCTTTCATTTGAAGCGATTGATGCCTTATCTCTTACGGAAAATAATAAATATGATTGCATTTTATTGATGGATGTACTTCATTATTTAGTGCCAGAAAAGCAGCAATTGCTCTTAAATAAAATTTCTAGCTTATTATCAGATGGTGGTGTATTTATATTAAGAGATGGCATCACTGAAATGAGTAAAAAAATTACTGGAACTAAATTATCTGAATATTTTTCAACTACCTTATTCAAATTCAATAAAACTGAAAATGAACTTCATTTTATATCACTTGAAATGATTAAAATCTTTGCTAAAGAAAATCAATTTGACCTTGAAATTATTGACGATACAAAGTTTACATCAAATATTCTGATTGTGATGCGTAAGAAGTAATTGATCTGCGGTCATCAATACATTCCGATTTCTTCGTTAATACTTTATAATTCGAAGAATATGTTTGCTCGAACCATTTTCGTAACGAACCACCAGATTGTATAGACCGTTTGCTAGATTTTGTAAGTTAAGCACTTTACTTGATGAAGTTTCAACTCCAGACAATATTTTATTGCCTTGCATATCAATCAGTAAATATTCCCAAAATAAACCATAAGGCTCATTGACTAAAACTGTAGTAGTAGATTGTGTAGGATTTGGAAAAATATTTAAAGCTTCAGGAAAAGTAACTAATATTTTATTTGAAAAGTAAACGCAACCTTCTTTATCATAGATGGCTACTTGGTATTCACCAGGCTCCTTGATTGTAATTGAATTGCCAGAAGTAGAATCAATGACATTACCATTGATATACCAATCATATCGTTCACCTAAAGTAAGCGTTACTAGTTTATTGTCGATATCTTGAAGTAATGGAATAAAAGGTAAAAAATCATGCAAGCTATCAGTATGCCCAATAAATAATTCACATTCGTTGGCATCTTTTAAATTGATAAAATAATATTGACCAAAAGGTTGAGTCCAACTAAAAGGCGAGCTTGCAATTTCAAGCGTATCATACATATTATTAGCATTATAAAATAAGGTCCAAGGTGATTTTCCCTCTAAATTAAATTGATAAGTAAAATCACGACTATCACAATTACGTGTATAGGTAATAGGTGAATAATTTAAAGGTTGATTTTCTATTAATATCTTTTTGTCAATTGTATCAATACAGCCAACAGTATCATAAACTGCGATAAAATGATAATTCCCATTTGGGAAATTAAATACATGATTGGTATCAATTAAAAGTGTATCAGCAAAAATGCCATTATTATAAATGACAGATAGTGGAGAAACATGTGAAATGTCAAATGTAATTTCAGTACTATCCTTTTCACAAATATATTTTTGAGTCAATGAATTAAATTGAAATCCAGTATAGTCGATATTCATAAACTGATTAAATTGTTTCGTGCAAGCTAATGAATCTGTCACCTCATTAAATTGATAATTGCCATTTTCAAGTACGATTAGATTTGTATCGCTATACGTTGTGAATGATTGAAGTAGTCCATTATAATTATAGGTAAAAGTATAAGGTTTTATGCCGCCTTCAATTATTAATTGAACTGAATATTTATCTGAATCGCATATAATGGTAGCAGGTGATAGGCTTGATTGAAGAGGTAAAAAATGAATATTCATTGTATCATTCATTGGTAATAAACAATTATTGTCTTCAATTGAAATTATTTCATAATCGCCGTTGCTAAGCTTTAAAGTAAGATATGGATTAACAGAATTAATACTTGTTATATTACCTGTATTGATATTTTTATAGGTTAGTATCCAAGGTAAATCACCTGTAAATTGGTAATTCACTTCATATAAGTTTGAATCACAATTATATTGTTCACTCATTATATTGATCGACAATGGTTGGAAATTAAATGAATACAATTGATTGGTATCTTTTACACAACCTTTGCTATCCATCATTTTTTGAATTAAATAATTTCCATTTTCAAGATAAAGTTCAAATGTATTGAATGATGTGCTTACTTGTAAATTGGTTAAATCTTTTTGGTAGAAAATTGTAAATGGTGGGTTCCCTTCTAAATCAAAATGAATTTTACTTTTATTAGAATCGCAATCATAAATAGGTGCTATAAACGTTGCTTTAAATGTATCATTTGCAAAATGATAAATCGGTGTGGTGAAATTAAATTGACAACCTGTTGCATCTATTATATTTTCAAAATCATAGATACCATTATTGAATATTAATGTGGTGTCATTATTTAATACACTATTTTGTGGCAAGCCATCTTTTAAATAATTAAATTGAAAAGGTGAATTGCCATCTAATTCAAAATCAAATGATTCTTGATTGGTTATGCAATCGAAATTTGGAGAACTAACATGAACTATAAGACTATCATTTTGAATATTATATAGTTGGTTGATTGTATAATTGCAATTATTCGAATCAATCATATTGGTAATAAAATAGTTCCCATTTTGCACATGCCATAATAATTGATTTGTGTTTTGAATGATTGATTGCGGCAAACCATTTTCGAAATAGTAAATTGTAAAAGGACTTCTACCTGATAAATTAAAAACAATGTCTGTTTGATTTTGCAAGCAATTATATTGTTGACTTGCTAATTGAAAATTAATAGCAGAATCACTTATTCTTATGGAGTCGCTTAATACCTCACAAGCAATAGCGTCCGTCATTTTAAATACATAATTACTATTCAATAATGACAATGATATAAGTGAGTCGTTACTCATTAAACTATTTTGCAAGCTTAAAGTGCCCGAAGCATCTTTTGTAAATAAATTGAGTTCAAAGGGTGGTGTTCCTTTCAATTTCAATTCAACTTTTGTAAACAGTGAATCGCAATTAAATTGTGACGATAGAATTGAGAATTCAGCTTTTGGATTTTTTGTGAAACTAAATTTATCTGACCAAATTCCTGAAAGACCATTTGCACCAACTATATTTTTTATTTGATACTTGCCTTCTTCTATTAATGTAATTGAACTTGTATTTGAAAGGCTGGTTGCAGAAACTAAAAGGCTATCGTTTTTATAAATGTCATAGGTGAATGGACCTTGGCCAATAAATTCAATTTTTCTAACCAAACTATCATACACACATTGAATTAAAGTATCGGTTACAAAGGCCTTAGGTTTATACTTAACTTCCTTTACAAATGAGTCAATATAAATACAAGGAGGAAAAGCATGGTTATTATAGGTATATAGATATTTTACATTCGTTAGTGGATTTGCTAGCGAAAAATAATTTTGTGTATGATGTAAATTATTTTCAGCTTGATAAATGGGCGAGTCGTTTGTTGGCCATGAAAAATAGTAATTTGTTTTTTGATTTCGAATATTCTTTTTCACCGAATCTTTGGCAAGTAAAAAAGGAAGTTGTGCAAATTTTTGAGCCATATTGCCAAATTGCAAGTAATTGTCATCGAGCTTTACCGAATACCCCGATGAAATCAAAACCCCATCTACTTCTGATTCAAGTGCGGCGTATAAGCCAGAATAACCTCCTTGAGAACATCCGAGTATGAAAACTTTTTTATACTTTTTTTTAAGATCCTTAATTGCCGCTACACATTCTATTAAATAATTAATGCCTTCATGTTTATTATTTGAAATTAAAAATTGATTTAAATATGAATCAATAGGATAGAGATCAGTGACCATTTTCTTTGCAGGCAATTGCTTAATTTGAAGGGCTCTGTTATCTTCATTTGGTTTAATAAATACATAAATATCCCCATGCTTTTTCAACGTATTCATCACATTGCAATTGGAATTGTGATAACCTTCATTTCGAACAATAGCAGCGGTTTGATTGTCGCCACTACCAGGAACAATAAAAAAGCAAATTTCAGTATCTGATGATGATGGGCTTCCTGTCTTTGGTGTAAAAGTGGTATAGGCTGTATCAATTATATTATTCAACGAAAACGAATAGTATTGAATAGGGTCTAACTGTTTGAATCCATAGTTTGGGTTAATTAAAAAATATTGATTAAAGGTTGTATTCAAAGAGTCGTCATTTGTAAAAGTTTGAATGGGTTTAATTGAATCGATACAATGGTTATAATAGATTGATGGCGAATATTTAAATTTTGATAAAATAAAATTATTCCATTCAGCACTCAGTGTATCAGATTTTTGGTATGAAAATGCAGTTCCATTGCTCGGTGGAGGGAATGTTGATTCATTCCAATATGCATTAGCAGTATATCTTGATAAGATATATGAACCTGACTGACTCTTTGCATCAAGAAACAGAAAAAAAAGATAAATAATGATTGAACTATATTTCATGCACACCAAAGAAATAAAAGTAAACTAAAATATCCATTTATTAAAAATTTTAGCGCTTGTTCAGCTTGAATGTAGAAATTTGACCATCTGAAATTATTTGTAATATATACATCCCTTGCATCAACGATTTTGTATCGATTTGAGCACTACTCTTTTTCAATCGCCCTTTATAAATCAACTCTCCTGAAATTGACATAAGCTGCATATAAGTAGTTTCCTCTTTTTGAAACTGACTTGCGAATTTAATTTCAAGTGTCTGATCGAATGGATTTTGAACAGAAAAAGAAGCCGATTTCCCAAATTCATCTGATGAAGCTAAAGGATAATTTGAATTGAACTGAATGGTATCAACGCAGTATCCTTTTAAGCCGCTAGCATTTGTGATATTTTTGATTGTGTAATTTCCAAATTGACTCAGTATTAGTTGGGTGGTGCTCGAAATAAACGAATATTTTTTATACAAATTGCCATCTCTAAATACATCAAATGAAAAGGGACCGTTTCCATTAAATTGAATTTCTGCTTCAAGACTTTTACTACTTAAAGTATCAATTACATTGAAGTATAATTTTGGTTTCGATATAATTTTTTGAATAAATGTATCTGTTGCATGGCATGTTGGAAAAGCATGATGGTTATAATCATAAAAATAGGAGCAATTGTCTAAATCACTAAAATCTGATTCTGTATTATGTGTTGCGTTTTCTATTTGATACCAATACGAATCATAATTGCCCCATGTAAATAAATAATTTGATTTAGATTCTGAGATCTTATTTTTTATAATTGAATTCGTATATTGATATGGCAACAATTTAAAATTCTGTGATAATTCATATAAAAAAGTTGAATCGGTTTCTATAAAATTTGTATACCCAGATGAAATGATACAACCGTCTGTAGGACAGTTTAAACTTGCAATCAAACTTGAGTAACCACCTAATGAACAACCAATGAGAACTACTTTTTTATAATGTGCATTCAAATACTTTATCATTGCCAAGCACTCAATTAAGTAGTTAATACCATAAGGTCTGTCGAGTGAATCTTGATAATTATAAACATAGTTCAAGACTGGCGTCACATAATCGCCAGAATTAAATTTTTTCGAATTCCAATAAAGAGCTCTATAGTCTTCTAATGGTTTACAATGAACAAATACATCACCATAATTGAGTAATTGATTTTTTAAAAAGCAATTTGTATTGTGATATCCATTACCAATGATAATTTCAGATGTTTGATTATTGTTTGACCCTGGAATTACAAAAAATGCAATTTCGTTCTCAATCCCAATATTGGTTGGTGTAAATGTTGAATACGATGTATTTGTTTTGCCTTGTAAAGTAAAATCAAGTTTAATTAGTGGATCGTACTGTCGATATGCATTGCCATATAGTGAATAATACGAATTAAAAGTTTGATTTAAAGCAGTATCATATTCAAAATTAGATTCAACCTGCATGTTTTCGTAGGCATTTGTAAAATCGCCTGAGTTAAATTTAAATATTTGCAGAAGCTTACTATTTAAATCTAGAACAGAAGTCACTTCAGGATGAACAAACCAATTACCTGGGAATAAATTCAAATCAACATACATTGATTCGGCAAAATGTTGATTAAAAAACACACTGTCAGCTGGACTTAATTGTGCACACAAATTTTTTGAGCTAACAAATAAAAAAAGAATGATTAAACGTTGATATTTCATCAATGTAAGTTTCATTTAATTTGAGTGCCATTAAAATGTTGACGAAAAAAACTATACATTTGCAAATATACTAAAAAAGCATAAAGCGGTTTATGGATTTAAAAAATAAACGATTTTTAGTCATTGGTGGCGCCGGTTTTATTGGGAGTCATGTGGTGGCAGAATTACTCAAACACGATATTCAAGAAGTTATTATTTACGACAATTTTGCAAGAGGCAAAATGGAGTATTTAGCACCGTATTTGACCGACCCTCGTTGTTCTATTTTTAAAGATGGTGGCGATATTCGCGAAACAGATGTTTTAGATATGGCCATGAAAAATATTGATGGTGTTTTTTGTTTGGCAGCCTTGTGGTTACTTCATTGTAAAGATTATCCTCGTGTTGCTTTTGATGTCAATATCAGAGGAATTTTTAATGTGCTTGAGGCATGTGTAAATAATAATATAAAAAAATTAGTTTGGTCATCTTCTGCTTCGGTTTATGGAGATGCAGTTGAACTTCCCATGACGGAAGAACATCCATTCAATAATAAAAATTTTTATGGCGCTACAAAAATAGCAGGCGAGGCAATGGCTACAGCATTTAACGACCGATATGGCTTGCCTATTATAGGCTTGCGTTATATGAATGTATACGGCCCACATCAAGATCAAACAGCTGCTTATACTGGCGTGATTCCAATTATGCTTAATAAAATTAGTGCCAATGAACAACCCGTTATTAATGGCGATGGTTCACAATCATACGATTTTATTTATGTTGAGGATGTTGCTCGTTTTAATGTATTAGCAATGCAAAGTGATATTCAATATGGCAATTATAATGTAGGTACCGAAAAGCAAACTTCAATTAAAGAACTTTGTGACACTATATTGCGTTTAAAGAAATCTGATCTTGTCGTAAAATACAATCCATATAGTGAAGATGATGCTCGTCAATTTGTAAAAAACAGAATTGGTAGCAATGCAAAAGCTTATGCTGAATTAGGTTTCGAGCCTGTATACAATTTAGAAGATGGTTTGAATAAACTAATTGAATGGCGTGAAAAAAACACGAATAATTAATTTATGTGTGGTATTGCAGGAAATTTTAGTTTAAAAGGAGAAACATTCTCCATGCATCATCTGAAAAAGATGGCCAACGCAATCTCACACCGAGGTCCTGACAACGAAGGTTTTTTTATTGATAAAGGTGTTGCTTTTGCTCACCGGCGATTATCTATTCTTGATACCTCAGCAAAAGGCAATCAACCA
>DAOOQH010000164.1:0-8059 GCA_035388625.1 Chitinophagaceae bacterium
TTGGCCGCATTTGCATAAGTGCCAGCATCTAAAAATACCTGAATTTTTAGTGGGAGTTTAATAGGTAAATCACTTCTTAAATTGATTGCTGTAATCCAATTATTATTTTGTCCAATAGGATTCGACAATAAATTGGTTTGAATTTTAAAGCCTCCTTCACGAGTTGATATTTGTTGCGTTAAAAAACCTTTCTGCTCATTACGTGCAAAAAATACTTCATCATAAGTGAAATCATTTCTTGCGGTTGAGGTTGTATTGAGATATTGATTTTGTAATTCAAATACGTTGGTACTGTTTTGGAAATCAAAAAACTTACCTGCAAAAAAGCGTGCATAAAAGGCCTTTCCTTTTTTATAATAATCGATTCGAATATTGGCTTGAACACTTGCCTTCATGAAATTATTATTTCCAAGCATTGACACTTGATAGCTATAAGGATTAAATGTTCTAGCATTTTTATGTAAAAAACCAATCGATCCAAACTGTTGAACTTTTGCTTTGTCAACACTTGGTTGATATAAACTATCAGTTACGTTCAAATTATATTTAAACGACTCATTCAAAATTATATAGTATCGTAATGCTAACTGATTACTCACTGTTGAACGTGCAGTTTTTTTCTTGAAATCAATATTCAAAGATGGCAGTAATTTAATATGCCGTAAGTAAATTGAATTTGAAATATTTAAATGACTTTCATTATGATGATATGATCTGCCTTGTATACCCAAGATAATTGATTGTGCAATTTTATTGGGGAATATTGTATACCCAATAAAGCCACTACCCACTAATTTTTTTGAGCCAAAAGAATACATAGGTGCCAATGCAAATTGAAATTTATTATTCGGAATTTTAAGATTATGAATTACCCCACCTAACATGAATTTGTCGTAATAATTATATCCTGCTGCTGGTAAAAGGTAAACTTCATTTTTAGTTGAGATGCCTATGCCAGTACCTAATTTTATGGCTGGTTGAAATTTGTGAAAGACCCCATATGTCTTATATTGATTATTGGATATTTTAATTTCTGGGAGGCTGCTTTTTGCATCAATTTTATAAGCGGTTATACCATCTGGCAGACTATTGAAAATAGCAGGTGCTGCATAAGGGTATTCAATCCATTGTGTTTGAATAATGCTATCACCAATACAAGCATCGATTGGTATGGGCCCATTAAAAGCGGTCTTGCTTTTGGCTTTTACATAAATCGTATTGTCTTTTTTGTTTACAGTAGTGATTGCGAAATCTATTTTTTTATCACTTCCTAAACCATCTTCAAAAAACCAACTGATATCCTTATCACTTTCTTCTTGCATTATTTTTTGAAAATCTAACGGTGATGGATGTTTTAAATGCCATAAACTAAAATATTTTTTCATAGCATTCTCAAATTTAGTTTCACCCATATATTTTTTTAAATAGCTTAATAGCTTAGGGCCTTTTTGATATACGATTCCTCCATAATTTAATGAGGTAAATGAGGTTGAAGGTAAATTCAATGCCTGATCAGTATTTGATTTTCCACCTAATTGATAGACAAAAATATCATTTAGTTTATGGTTCAATTTGTCAGCACCTTTTAATTTTTTTCTACTATTTGATTCGTTAGAAATTTCTTCATGAATTTCATTTTCATAGAATGAATTAATACTTTCATCCATCCATGGATATTCGCGTTCATTACTCCCAAGTATCCCATAAAACCAATTATGTCCAACTTCATGAATAATCACTGTCTCAAGCATTGATGCTGAATTCACAGATCCAATCACAGTTATATTAGGATATTCCATACCCCCACCTGCAACCAATGTTCCATCAACTATGCTCGCATGTTGATATGGATATTCACCAACATGTTCAGATAAATAGGTGATTGTTTTTGCAATAATTTGACAACTTCCTTTATACACTTCAAAATTTGACGGTTTAAAATAACTATAACAAGCTACTTTGTTACCTGATGCTAAAGTGATTTCAGTTTTCTCGATTTGAAAATTTTTATTTGCAAACCAGGCAAAATCATGAACGTTCGATTGTTTGAAACTAATGGTTTTAAAAGTAGTTGAACTTTGAATGGTTTCCTTTGTCAATACATTTGGTTTCTCAGTTTTTATTTTAGATGTAATAAATTCTTTTTCAGATTCTTCTTGTAAATCGCCAGTTGCCGCAACAATATAGTTGGTTGGTAAGGTGATACGAACATGATAGTTTCCAAATTCGCTATAAAATTCACCTTGATCTAAATAGGGTAGTGGATGCCATCCTGTTGGGTCGTAAACTGCAGGTTTAGGATACCATTGCGAAATTTGATAAGCTTGTTCATTGTGTCCAAGACGAGAAAACGTTTTTGGTATTTTGAGTCTAAATGGTGTAGTGATTTCAATCGATTGATTAGGTAACAAAGGATTATTTAAATCTAATAATATAATATCTTCATGGTTATTGAAATTACTAGTGATAACGGTTTCATTATTTATTTTAAAATTCAAACTATCAATATAACCGCGATCTGCTTCTTCACTAAAATAAAAATCGGTTTCGCCATTCTCAACATTTTGTTCTGTATAACTCGATTGGTCATTTTTAAAAGCATTTGCCCAAACATGAAAATAAATTGAACGTAGTGTGTCTTTTGAGTTGTTTTTATAAATCAAAGTCTCAAAGCCTCTAAGGATATGGTTTTGGTCATCTAAAGTAACATCAATTGTATAATCGACATGTTGCTGAAAATAGGCTTTTTGGGAAAATGAAAAATGGCTCCAAAGGAGTAGTGAAAGTGTAAAAAAAAATCTTGACATAATTAGTTATTTTCCTCGGCCTTGCAAGATAACTAAAATAGTGTAAATCATGATTTTGAAATCCAGAACAAGAGAACAGTTCTTAATATATAACAAATCGTAACGCATTCTTTCGATCATTTCGGAAGTGTTTTCGGCATATCCAAATTTGACCATACCCCAAGATGAAAGACCAGGTTTAACTTTATGTAAATACTTATAATGCGGATGGGTTTGAGAAATAATATCAATATAATATTTCCTTTCAGGACGAGGACCAACCAACGACATGTCGCCCTTAATAATATTGAAAAATTGAGGTAATTCATCGATTCGCCATTTGCGCATGACTCGTCCCCATTTTGTTATTCGGGGATCGTTTTCACTTGATAAAGATGGACCATTATCTTCAGCATTTGGCATCATCGATCTAAATTTATAAATCCAAAAAGGCTTTCCATATAAACCGATCCTTTTTTGTTTGTAAAAGATAGAACCCTGAGAGGAGAGTTTAACTTTGATTGCCGAGAATAAATAAAGTGGACTTAAGAAAATTAAAACCATCAACGAAATAAAAATATCCAAAGCGCGTTTAATTACGCGTTGCCAATCAGGCATGAGTTCAGGATAAATTTCAATGAGGATTGCAGCAAATACATTACTTGTTTTAACCGATCCCGAAATGATATCATATAAATCAGGCGTAATTTTTATAATGATTTTTCGATGCGATAGCTGTGCTAAAATGTATTGCAGTTTATTGTGTTCTGATGTGTCAATGGCTATTATAACTTCTTCGATATGATGTTCGTCAATAATTTTTTCGAGTTCATTAATACTGCCTAGTTTAGGTAAATAGGCACTCATGCCGTTAGCACCTGAATCGTCGGCGTAAACAAATCCTTTAAAAGTGTATCCTAAATTAACTTCATTATTTTTAATGTCTTTATAAATGCCTATGGCTTGTTGATTTCCACCAATGATTAACGTATTATATCCAAATTTACCTTGATTAATTTTGTTTTTAGTTTGTCGTAAAACAAGAATTCGACCAATGGTAGTTAAAAAATATTGTATGATAAAATAGATGAAAAATGATTTTGTATAATAGCTATAATCTTTGTTGGTATCATTTAAAATAAAAAGAAAATAAAATATAAAACTCCCAAGAATACTGATAATAAGCGTTCTGTAAATTTCAATGAATCTTGATTTTCTGTATGGATTAAAATAGGCGCCAGAAAATAAATGAAGAATTAGCCATGAAATCGGCACAAGTAATAGAGTAAAAAATATATCCTTCGACGACAAATCTTCTAAAAAATGAGTGAAGTCAATTTCAATGGTATTGTTTTTTCTATAGTATAAAAACAGAAACCAAGCCAATAATGCTGCCATATAATCGGCTATCGCATAAAGGGCAATTCCTATTTTTAAATCGTTTTTCATTCCTAATTAAAATGAATGATTTTAAAATTATCAATTAATACTTTGCCTTGTGTTTTATCAGAAGGTAGTTCGGCCGAAATAATAAATTTGAATGTTGAATTTTGAAACTTAGTTGGGAAGCCTCCAAAATTGTAATAAATTTTACCCCATTTTGAACTTGGATTTATACCCGTTAAATCAATAGTGGTTTGAGCACCTCCTTTTAATACGAGGGTGCGTATAACAAATGGAATATCACTTTTGTAATTCAATTCTAAATAACACATTTTGTTAGCTGGTAATGTAAATTCTTGCAAGCTGATTCCTTCACCATAAGTTAGTGTATCATTCAGTTCAAGTTTGCTTGACCAATTGCCCTCAAAGACTTCGTCGGGTAAATTAGTTTTTGTAAAGCTTGTATCTCCAAACCCAGGACCAAAACTATTACCTTGTTCAAAATCTTCAACAAAATAATGAGTTGAAACACTGTCTGTTGTACGATAGGTAAAATGTGGGGTAAAATGAATTGTTTTTGTTGGGCTTGGATCAAATGCAAATGTGTCTAAATTGTAAAATGGATATTTAGCGCGAATACCACTCAAGCCATCTTCCCAAACACCAGCAATAATTTGTAATTCTCCTCTCTTATCAGCTAAAACCGGCACCTTAGCTGGAATTTCGAAGGCACCCAATAATTCTCTATTATAATATACCCAAACATCCGTTATTTTATGTGAAACTGAACCATGAACAGATGGCAATACAGATTGTAATGTAACACTATCAATTTGTATATAGGTAGGAATCGACTCAGTTGGATTGACCATATTACAAGCCTGAAAACTAGTGGCGAACAGACTTAATATGAGTAAAATTCTTAAATTCATGCGTGCGGGTTTTTTAGTAACGAAAGTTTTTGAAATTTATTTTATTCTTCTTTATAAGAATTTATTTTTTTTAGAATTTTTTGTGCAATATCAATTTTTTCATATGCACCTCTAAGTTTTAAAAGTGGATCAGCCTCGCCCGCTATCGTATCCCTGAAATTTTCTAATTGATAAATGAAGGGATGTTTAGTGAGAGGTGGTAATATTAATTGTTTAACTTCTTTTTCGCCATGTGCTGAAAACGAAATTATACTTGTAGTAGAATTTTCAAAATCAATCAAACTCATTTTTTGAGTTTCGTAAATGCTAATCATACTTTCTGGTGAACTGGCCGTTTTGTTTGCTGAAAGTACTGCTACACAGCCATTTGCAAATTCAAGTCGAACATTGGCAAGATCGGTTTGTTTCGAATTAATTTGAATCCCATTTGCGGAAATACGTTTGATATCACTTTTGACAATATTGAGAATGATCGCAATATCTTTCAACATAATATCGAGAATAATATCTTTTTCGCTATTTATCTCATATTGTAAATGTCTCTTCGCCTCAATAAAAAGTGGGTTCTTGATTTCATTACGAATAGATAGAAAAGCGGGATGGCCAAGTTCCAAACTCGCAATCATACATTTTACATTAGCTTCTTTTCGACTATTAAGTAATATTTCAATTTCATCGGTACTGAAGCTAGATATTTGTTCAAGAAAAACATGTTTCCCATTGCGAAATCCTTCTAAAGCATATTTATAAGCATCATTACACGATTCTAAAATATAGATTGCATCTGATTGAGATAGGAGCTCTTTAAACGAATAAAAACGATTGGTTTGATCTGATCGAATATCAGTTTCATCCGTAATAAATAATCCACTAAGTTTTATATCCTTAGTATGTTGGATATTTTCAATTTGTGATTTTGTTTGTTCGCCTTTTCCTATGACTCCAATTCTGACCATTCTCTTTATATAACTTGCTATGATTTAAATGAAGTAATGTTTAATTTGCAATGGATTCAAGGTTCTACTCACGAGCACTTGATCATTTAAACATGAATAAGATTGATTTATTTTAAACGAATTCCATCATACGACTGTTGAAACTTAGCAAACTTTATACATCCATTTATGTGTATCTTCAATATTGCCATAACGAATATCAGCTAATTCTTTTTTAATATAGTTTGAAATTTCCCAAGTATCCATCGGAGGTAATAACATCGTATCTCCATTATAAAACAATTCAGAAATAGGTGCAATTACAGCAGCAGTGCCTGCTCCAAAAGCCTCTTTTAATTGTCCATTTTTATAATTTTCTTCAATTTCATCAATGCTGATGGCGCGTTCTTCAACTGCAATACCTTTTTCTTGTAATAATTTAATTACACTATCTCGTGTAACACCAGCCAATATAGTTCCTTCACTTAAATCGGGTGTAACTACGGTATTGCCAAAAACAAAAAACACATTCATGGTTCCAATTTCTTGTACGTTTTTATGGGTAAATCCATCAGTCCATAAAATTTGATCATACCCAAGTTTTCGAGTTTCTAAAGTTGGAAGCATACAAGCACCGTAATTACCAGCGGCTTTTGTAAATCCAATGCCACCAGGAAAGGCCCTTACATATTTGTTTTGAACATAAATGCGAGTTGGCTTATTATAATAGGCACCTGCAGGAGAAGTGATAATCATAAATCGAAAATTATCGGCTGGTTTCACACCAATAAATGCATCTGTACCAAACATAAAGGGTCTGATATATAATGAACTACCTTCAACATCAGGCACCCAATTACTATCAAGCTCAATAAGTTGACGCATTCCTTCCATAAATAATTCTTCAGGAACTTCTGCCATAGCCATTCTTCGGGCAGACATATTAAAACGTTCCCAATTATCTCTTGGTCTAAAAATATTTATTTCACCATCTTTTCTTTTATAGGCTTTAATTCCTTCAAATAATGATTGTCCGTAATGGATAAATGTAGTTGCTGGACTCATGGTGATATCGCCATAAGGAACAATTACTGGCTGCTTCCATTCACCATCTTCAAAATCACAGATCAGCATATGATCAGAATATTGTTTACCAAATTGTAAATCGTCTGTATTTAATTCCTCAATTCTGCTCTTAGCTACTTTTGTAATATGAATATTCATGAAATAGTGTATAATTGTAAATCTTTAGGGTGCAAATCAACGAAAAAAAAACTAATTATTCGACATGATTGAGAATAAGATCGAAGAACTACTTTATATTTATAATGAAACCCTCTATTTGAATTCGGATTTGAATCCAGAAAACATTCAACCTAAAGGTGGATTTGAAAAGAAAATTCTAGTACTTTTAACAGCTTCCGATCTCATACCAGACACAGAATTACTGCTTTCAAAGATGCTGGCAGCATGTAAATTGACTGAGAAAGATTATTTTATCATCAACATTTCTCAAACACAAGTTTTAGAAACAATTAACCAATATCAACCTGAAACTGTTTTACTATTTAATTTAGTCCTACAATCATCCACTTTTAATATCCAAAAAGAAAAAAATCAACCTTTTCGTTTTGCAGGTCGTAAATACCTTTTGTGCGATTCATTAAAAGCCATTTCATCCAATCCCAATTTAAAATCAGATTTATGGACCAAAGGATTGAAAATACTATTTAATTTAAGCGCATAATGGAAATTGTATTTTGTACCAATAATCAACATAAACTCACTGAAATAGGCCAAATACTTGGTTCGCAAATTGCATTTTTAACCTTGAAAGATATTGGTTTTAATGATGAAATACCTGAACCTTTTGATACTTTAGAAGAGAATTCGTTTACGAAAGCCAATCAAGTGTATCAAAAAACAGGTAGAAATTGTGTGGCTGAGGATACAGGCCTTTTTATTGAAGCATTAAATGGAGAACCAGGTGTTTTTTCAGCACGATATGCAGGCCCTGAATGCG
>DAOOQH010000165.1:0-7816 GCA_035388625.1 Chitinophagaceae bacterium
AGGATATCAAGAGGAACCGGAGAAATTTCCGCATTATCTTAAAACTTTCTCAGGGAAGCAGGTTGCTAAGGCGAACATTTTGAATTGCCAGGAGCTCACGCAGCGCGTTGTATGCATCGTCCGGCTGCGGTTCAAGCCTGGCAATTTCATAGGCATTTAATTCGGTCAGCTGCAACCTGCCGGATTCGGTGCGGCTGAGTTCCAACAGGTAATTCGTGATTTGCGCGGTCAGAGGTAAGGGCAGCAGCGGGCTGACGGAGAAATTCAGGTTGGGGATTACGGCCGGGGAGAGCCAGATGATTGGCAGGCGGTCGATCACATCCGGCAGGTCCGAAATAACCTCGGAGGATGTGCGTGGGTCACTGGCAATAGCGTAGGTGACGGTGAAATCGCAAATGCCTTTTTAGGAATTTTATTTATATCCATTTCCAGTTTATTATACACTTCATAACTGTAGTTGTCGGCCTTATTATAATCGTTGGTTGGCTTATTTTTAATTACTTTTTTTATTAGAGCAAGGGCTGGATCTCGAGATACTTTTAAAACAAAATCTTTCATTTGAATACTTGATCTTTCCATCTCAATTTTTAAAAACTGGTATTTTAATGAAGTATTAATATGAATTGTTTTTTTAGCATAACCTATAGTTGATATACGAATGCTATCTGATGGAAACGTATCAAATTCAAATTTAAACTTACCATCGATATCCGCTTTCATGCCAACATTAGTGGAAGGAAAGGCAATGGTGGCAAATGATAATGGTTCGTTTGTTGTAAAGTCTTTAATAATACCTTCTAAAGTGTATTTGCCTATGTTTAAATTTTTTGGTTGTTTTGAATTTTCAAGTATTTGATTAGGTTTGTTTTTTGTGAATGATGAATCAATGATAATTTGAGTAGAATCAATTTTCAAAATCGTTGAATCTTGAACAGTAATTAAGCTATCTTTAATTTCTTGTGCTTTTAAATGATTAGGTGTAATGAGACCCATTCCCAATAAAAGAATGAAAGTTAAAAAATTCGATATGATTTCATTTATTTTTTTCTTCATTCAAGCAACTAAAAATCTGTAGCCAATGATAGATGAAGCATTGGTTTATTTCCACCACCAAGGTTCCATGCAAAATCAGTTCTTACAAAATAACCAAGAAATCGGGTACGTAATCCGAGACCATATCCAAGCGCCATTGTTTTATCAATATACACAGCAACATTTGATTGGTCGTCTTGAATTCTAATTTGATTGATAATATTTTCGGATGTAGGAAATAAACCTTTCATGGTAACACCGCCATCGGCAAAAGCAATCAATTGTAAATTGCGTATGAATCCTGATTTAATAGGACGTTTAAAAAATGTATTATAAATAGGAAGTCGAATTTCTTCATTTATGACTAAATAACTACTTCCGTTTCGTGCGCCCTGTTTATAACCGCGTAAATTGGTTGCCAAAGTTTGAAATGCATAATTATCATCAATATTAACTACAGTATTATAATCGAATTGCGAAATAATTGGATTGTCGACACCACCTAAAAAGTATAAAACTTTTGCATTGCCTAAGCTATGCGAACCTGCAAAACGTGATGCCAAAATAACATTTTTGTATATGGTAATATAATTTCTTGCATCATAACCAAAATTAAAAAATCCTTTTTTAGCACCATTAAATTGATATTGATATTCTGCAAATAATTTAGCGCGAGTTCCTTTCCAAATATTAAGCATTGGGTTGATCGTATTGTCGTATACATATTCAACTCTACTAACAGCCCAAAATTGTTTGCTATTTGGAATTTGAATACTATATTGATCTTGTGCCAGGTAACGTGTACGATCATACCGAAGGCCTAAATTCATTCGAATACTTTTTAGCATGTCGAGAGGGTAGGTCATATTCGTTTGAAAATAATCCATGCCTTTTTTTCCAATTACTAAATAGGGCGAATAGTAAGGTTCAGGTGCAATTGTTTGATCAGATGAACTTGAATGAAAATATAACAAACCCCAATCGGCCCTTCTTCTATAATCGGCATACTGAAGAAAATAGTCGAGCGAATGCAAGTCAATACCAAGTCGTGCGCCACCTGTAATTTTATAATCTTCCATTACATCTGTTAATGTAGAAGTTAAAAAACCTGATAAATTTACATTATTAAATTGTTGATCTATCGGTTGATATCTAGTGAAGAGTAAAGTATTATCAAGAGAGGTTTGAATAAAATCGGGATAAAATGTTGTTTTATATTCTTTCGCTTTTGAAATATTTGAAACACTAGTAAATACATTGTATCTATTTTTCGCTGTTTTATTGCTTGTAAATAGGTTGTCCAAAAATTGGGTTGAATCTTCTTCGTTATCAAACGGTGTTATATATTCAGATACAATTTCTTTCGTTGGAATTTGATTATTAATTGTATTCGAATCTTGAATTGGAGGTAATTCTTTTTCAAATTTTTCATCCCTTTCTTTTAAAGTAGAATGAGGTGTATTGTAAACTATATAGTTTTTCTTTTGTTTAGTAACTTCTACAACCTGTGCCGATTTTTGAATATAATTCTGACCTAAAATACTAAAAGGTGTTGGCGATGAATTTTTACTTGAAAACGTATCTGCTGCTGTGCCACTCTTCTCAATCGAAACAATTTTTCTATTCAATTTTCCATTTGTATCTTCTAAATAGCTGTATTGTTCTAAACCCCATTGAATGGGATGTGTAATTGTGCCATTCGTATTACTTAGTTGAGTAAGGTTGGTGCCATTTTGTGGTTCATACAAAAATAAATTGAAGGTTTGATTAAACGCATCACTTTTTGAATCTTGATTTGTATATGGGCTTGTTCTATTTGATAAAAACAGAATACCCGTATTAATTCCATTTTGAATAAAACGCGGTTCTTTGTCATCGAATAAATCATTCGTGATGGCGCTAAACCGATTGTTTTTTATGGTGAGAGAATACAAATCGCTCTGACCTTTTTTAATGGCTGTAACTGCTAATGAATTTTCGTCAGCCATAAAACACATACCAGTAATTCGATCAACCTTATTTGCCGAGATACTTCGTTTTTCCATCCGACGCTTACCGGTTGTGAAGATGCGTAAATTCAGTAAATTCTTTCTTTGATAAAGCGCCGCCATTTTATTGCCGCTCGGACTCCAACATAACATCGGATAATCAGGGTCTGCTAAATCAGCCAAACCTCTCACACCACCATCAATAATAACATAGGTTTTATTGTACTTTACATCTTGAATATACACTTTAAATTGACCATCTTTTTTTTCAACATAGGCAATTTCTCTTCCAGTTGGTGAAATAGAAAACTGACTATATTGTGCGCCGGTTTTTTCTTTGATGGTTGCATATAATTTTCGTTCAGCTAATGAATCTGAAGCTGATAAAGCCGATGTTTCAGGTGATGAATAATAATTGGCCCATTCTTGAAAAAGTATATTTGCCTCTTTTTTAAATACAATTTCAATGGCATTGTTTACACTTTTTCTATATCGAGTTAGATAAAGCAAATTTGAAATATAATTTTCTCCATATTTTGCCAAAACAAAATGCCAGAATGAATGTCCAAATAGATTCGGATTCAATGGCGCCATGTCAGTAAATCGCTGTTTGCCTTTTAGTAAAAGAATATTTTTAATATCTGCCTCCTTTTCGCCAGTCCATTCATCAGCAATAAAGGATACATAGCCTAAAGTATACCATTCGGGTAAATTCATTTGAACGGCATTTTTTACCACATCTTTTAAATTATCGCCAAACAACATATTGTCTTTGATCACTTTGGCAATTCCCGAACGAATTTGTTTTTTTAAATGATGATGATCTCCATTAAAAAAAATTGGAATATTATCGCCCGCCACATCTACTTTTCCTCCATTCGCTTGGTTAAGCTCATCATTTTTGCGACCAATATTGGTTTGTCTATAATCACCAAATGAATTATAAATAATTAAATTTAATTTTTTATTCAATCTGCCTCCCATCATATAAACAATATGTGAAAGTTCTTGTTCGGCTAAATTAAGTGCATAAACAGCATTGGCTTTACCGTAATCGTAATAAAAAGTTCGAAAATGGGTACTGTCAAAATACTTCCATTCAAAAGT
The DNA here is from genome assembly GCA_035388625.1 of Chitinophagaceae bacterium. Lineage (GTDB taxonomy): Bacteria > Bacteroidota > Bacteroidia > Chitinophagales > Chitinophagaceae > OLB11. The sequence continues at coordinate 4,128 of DAOOQH010000165.1, forward strand.
GCGGTATTGTATTCGATTTTGACCAAATTGCTCCCATGAAGCCTGACCTTTAGCTACTATAAAAACAAGAATCAAGATGGGGACAAGAAATATTTTCTTTAGCATACTTGGATGACAGAGTAATTGAAAATTAAAAATAAGAAATTACTATCATTCGAACAATACAATTATTGAGGGGTTATATAATTCTTGGATACTGTTATACAATAATGTATAAATTGTTTTTTTAAGTCTTTGAGATAAAATTGCGCCACTTGCCTTTATATTTGCCGCCAAATTATTATTTCAAGTGATTACTATTAAATCTTTTACATACGGACCTTTTCAAGAAAACACTTATGTTCTTTATAACGAAAATAAAGAGGCACTTATTATTGATCCGGGTATGTATGAATTAGATGAATTTGATAGCTTTTTTAAATATCTTGATGATATGGATTTAAAACCTGTTCAATGTTTAAATACCCATACCCATATCGATCATATTTTTGGTAATGCCGCTGTAGTGATGCGGTACAAGGTGCCATTGGCTTTTCATATACTTGATCAACCCGTTTTTGATCATCAAGGTACTGCACGAGCCATGTATAATTTAACTTTTGTTACTTCACCTCCTGCCTCTTATTATTTAAGCGAACATGAAACAATTATTTTGGGAGAAGATCAATTTAAGATTTTACTTGCGCCTGGGCATTCACCGGGAAGCGTTTGTTTTTATCATGAAGCACAAAAATTTGTAATCGGTGGTGATGTGCTTTTTCAAATGAGTGTGGGGCGTAGCGATTTGCCAGGTGGCAATACTGAAACCTTGTTTAAAAGTATTCAAACGCAATTATTTACTTTGCCTGATGATGTGGTGGTTCATTCAGGTCATGGTCCAACTACAACCATCGGTTTTGAAAAAATGAATAATCCTTTTGTTGGTCAAAATTGATATTAAGTTTTTAATGAATTAAGAAAATTCTCATTGTATTTTTTAACAAAAAAAACTGCCCCTCAGTATAACCCGAGAGACAGCTTCCTCTTTCTACTAAAAAACTATCGTTTAATTCACTTTTTATAGTGAACTTTTTTAATTGAAATCCTATTTAGCTAAGCAAATAATTTTGCTAGTATGCGTATAGGTGCCCGTTGTAACGCTATTCCAAATTGTTTTTTGGTAAGCTATTAAACTAATTGATCCGCAATTAATATTAGTGAATGTGGTAATTTCAAAATTGCCTGTTCCATTTGTTGTGCCCGACTGATTTAATGCACCTGGACCAACTTTTACATAGGTGCCAACATTAGTTGATAAGGCATAACTTAATAAGTAATTATCATTTACAGTAAACACACCTTTAATTATATCACCTTTTTTGTAATGCGAACAATTGCCATTGTCATTGATACTTAAAGTAACTTCTGGGAAGGTATTATCCATTTGAATAATTTGAGAATCTGTTAAGCCATTTTCATGTTCAATGGTTACTAATATTCTGTCGTTAGTTCCTGGAGTAAATCTTGCTAATATGCTCTCAATATTATTTTCATACGTTTGATAGGTATAATAATTATTTGCATCGGCAGTAATCACAGGATGTACTACATTACCGTTTACAGGATTGTAACCAAGTAATGCCAAGGCATCATTTAAATAATATGAACCAGATGTATTTAGGTTGGTAATTTTAACCCGATATTTCATGCCAGCTAATGGCGCTGAAACACCTTGTACCACAATAATTCCTCCAAACGGACTACCAGTATTGGTAGGGGTTTGATTAAATTCAATTTTTGCACCTGCCAATGTGAGTCCAGTTACTGAATCAATATTATCAGTTGAAACACCACCAACTGTAATAAGCTTAGGTGATTTGCCATCCCAATTTGCAGCGATTGGTGGTATTTGAATATACGATTCGATTACATTACCCCATTGTGAACAATTCATGCCTGTTGGCGCTGTGTTCCATGATAAAATAGCTCGCACTTTTAAAACAGATGGCGCACTGCATTTGTTTTTTAATTGCGACAAATTATATGGAAGTATCACAGAATAGGATAAACCTTGCGATGGAATTGTTTGAACATCATGCACATTGACAAAGGTGGTTCCAGCATGTTTCCATTTACATGATCCTTCTTCTTGAATCCAAAACGAAACATATTCCTTCGATCCTGCGTTGCATAAGCTACCGCTATAACCATAAGGCTTTTTAACTTTTAAAGTGCCAACAAGTGCTTCTTTATTATAATCTAAACCAACACAAAATAATTCTTCATATGAAGTATTGCATTTTAAGGCATTGTATAAATTGATGCTTTCAACTAATGAAAATTTATTGAGAGCAAACATGCTCGAAATATTATCAACAACTGATTTGTTGTTAGCAGATAAAGCTTCCTGAATTAGTTTATGACCAGAGCGTGTTATTTCAACTTTTGCACCAGCTTTATTATAATCGGCAACCAATTGGGTAAATTCAATCTTTGGTAATTGAATGGCTTCTTTGATTTCTTTTAAAGCTTCTTTACCAAATGGATTTGTTGCGGCAATATTATTTAATGAAATCGAAGGATTTAAAATTGCTTTTTCTAAAAGACTTGACAATCCTAATGATGGGAAAGATAATTTGAATGGACTGATTTGAATAACTTCTTCTTTTACACTACCCCACACGTATGATCCTAACGCCATATTAGGGTCGTTGGCTTGTGGAATATGATTCCAGCTAAGAATGGCTTTTATTTTAGGTAAATTAGGTGTTGAGCAAATTTTTCGTTTTGGTGAAATTTTTAATCTAACTACATAATTAATTGGTTTCTCTAATTTTCCGTCGCAATCTTTTGTAGTAGGTATATTATGAACGTTAGTTCCCACATAGCCCATATCTTCCCATCCAGCGCCATCACCATAATCGAGATAAAAACGCACATATTCGTAAGAGCCATTTGTACATAAATCTCCTCCGTATCCATCTGCTTTTTTAATTAAAATATGGGCTGTTAATTCTTCAAAGGCTGGGTTATAACCAATGCATCCCAGTTCTTCGAAACTGTTATTCATTTTTACTTTAAAAAAATCTAAACTAGTTTTTAGTTTAAGTTTTGAAAAACTTGCACCAGCAGCCATAAATTGACTGGTTTCGCTTCTTGCGACAAGTAGCGACTTGTCGTCGAGTTTTTTGATTGTTGTTGCCATGATTGTTTGTTTTTGGTTTATTGTCCCTACTCTTTTAAGGATTTTTGGGAATCTCCTCTTTTGTGTGCCGGCAAAATTTTGTTTAACAAGGTGGGTGTTTGGTTAGGATTATGATTTGGTTTACTCAATATTTTTTACCTCGTTTAACAATGCAAATATCCAACTGGTTTATTTTTTGAAAAGGAGGATAATGTCTGATTATTGAGGAGGAAAAACACCCTTATTATTTTCATAAACTAAAAATGGAATAATAAAATGATCATTCATATTCGGTGTTTTAAGGTCATAAATTTGCAGTGATGAATAAAATTCAAAATTCCAAAATGCTTTAATAAAGAATTATAACTGCTAATGTTTTTTGTCCATCCTGATTATTCAAGTGAACTCAGTAAATTTTTGCTATATTTATATTTTCCATATTGTTTTATTTCTAATCATACTATATGAGGTTGATACTTGCCCTTTCATTCGTATTTCTTTTTAATACACAATGTAATTCTTCAAA
>DAOOQH010000166.1:0-7791 GCA_035388625.1 Chitinophagaceae bacterium
GCACAAGCCACAGAGATATTCAGCGACTGAATCATACCGACTTGGGGAATAATAAAATTCCCATCACATAGAGCTAAAGTTTCAGGTGAAATTCCATTTCTTTCGTTCCCAAAAACCAGCGCGACCGATTGCGTAAGATCTAAAGAATATAAATCTTTTGTTTTCTCATCGAGATGGGTTGAGTAGATGGTCTGATATTGTTTTCGAACATGTTCAAAACATTCGGTGATATTTGTATATTGATGAACGATCATCCATTTATTTGCACTTGAACTTTTTCTATCATCAAAATGTTTATAGGTATTCACTGTTGTATTAAGAACAAAAATTTCCATAATACCCACTGCATCACAGGTTCTTAAAACTGCTGCAATATTGTGAGGGTCATTTACATTTTCAAGAACAACTGTTAAATCGTTTTGTCTACGATCGAGCACATAGTTCACTCTCGTGTTTCGATCTTCAGTGAGTTGCGTTTTGTTTTTATTATAAAGAATCATACGTTGATTGAACTTAATGAATTAATTTTGCACGGCAAATGTCGAAATATTTTTACATACTCTTCTTTCTTTTTGGGATTTTTATCACCTTGTTCTTCAGTGCTTTCAAGACAAGAGTTGATAGAAAACCAATTACAAAAATTGAGTTAGGAGAAAAATTATTTTTCTCTACAATATTGTCGTCAGATAAAAGTATCAGCTGCGCAAGTTGCCACAAGCCTGAATTTGCTTTCGCCGATAATCAAGCATTCAGTGATGGAGTCAATGGAAAGAAAACAGCACGCAATACACCTTCCGTAATGAATATGGCTATGCGTGATAAACTTTTTTGGGATGGTCGTGCTAACTCATTAGAAGATCAAGTCATCGGTCCGATTGAAAATCCAAATGAAATGAATTTGCCATTTTCAATTGCGGTTCAGCGAATTCAATTAGATAAAAAATTTCAGTCTTTATTTAAACAAGTATATAATAAAAAGCCAGATAGTGCAAGTATTGTAGATTGTATTGCTGCTTATGAAAGATCGTTAGAAACGGATCAAACACCGAATGATCGTTGGTTGAACGATGAACCTAATGGTTTAACTGAACAACAAATCAGAGGTCGAGAATTATTTACTAGCGCTAGAACAAGATGTTTCGATTGCCATTTTACACCAGACTTTACTTCTGACGAATTTAAAAATATAGGTCTTTTTAATGGCAAAGATTTGAATGATAGTGGGCGATACAAAATCACCAAAAAGGTAGAAGATATTGGAAGTTTTAAAATACCAGGCTTACGCAATGTGGCTGTAACAGCACCTTATATGCATAACGGTATTTTTAAAACACTTAGAGAAGTGATCGACTATTATGATAATCCATCCTTATTTGTACATGAGTCAATAAACCGCGATACAATACTTCCTTCAAAGATTGGACTTTCGGAGCAGGAGAAATTAGATTTAGAATCCTATTTACATGCTTTAACTGACGATAGATTCGCCAAATCGATTAAAAAATAATTTTGTGAATCTAAAAAAGTGATGTAAACTTGCACCAGAAAGCTACTCAGATAATTAAGTATTAGACAGTTTTATCACAGGGTTCTTTCAACTTCAAAAAATTATCCTCATTTTAGTTCAAACATTGTTCGTTCACAACGACACTACCATTTTTATATGAATTTTGACATTCTTCAATTGAACGATATGATCGTTCCTGAGTTGCTTGATATAGCAAAAAAATTAGACGTTAAAGACGCAAACGGCGCAGATAAGCAAGCCTTAATTTATAAAATTTTAGATGCACAGGCCATAATGCCACTTGGTAAAACAAAGAAATCGGCAAGCCCTAAACCAGCTAAGGAAGAAGTTATTGAAGCTAAGCCAGTTAAAGTTAAAAAGGCTGCTCCTAAAAAAACAGCCGTGACACCTGAGCCCAAACAAGCTATCGAAAAGGTCGAGGCAATAGAGGCAAAAGTGGAATCACCTAAACCAATAAAAACACAATCTGAGGCCAAATTACCTAAAGAGCCCAACACAGAGAAAGTGGTAAAGGCCAAAAAGAATGCTCCAAAAAAGGAGCCTAATACAACGAAACCAATTGTTGAACCTTCGGAATCAGAAAATATTGAGAAGAAAGAGCCAAAAAAGATTGATGAAAAAGTAGTGAGTAATGTTGAAGCCATTATTGCTAAAATGAATGAGAAACATTTGGCTGAGGTGGCTGCACGTGAGGCAAAAGCACTTTTATTAAAATCTGAGGAAGTTGCAAACCCAGAGAATACAATTTCACCAGAAACTAAGTCTCCTAATCCGCAACCAAATAAACCCCAGCATAAGCCAAACAATAATAACCAAACTCGTCCTTTTCCAAATGATAAAGGTGCAATTAAAAATAACCAACCGCAAGGCGAAAAGGTTTTAGCTTTTCCTCGTGATCATAATAGTGAACCACCTATTTCAGATACCAATCAAAATCAACAAGATCACGAAGCGAAGTTTAAAAAAACACCCAAATTCAATTTAGAATTTGATGGACAAGTAGATTCAGAAGGAGTTTTAGAAATGATGCCTGATGGATATGGTTTTCTTCGTTCAAGTGATTATAACTATTTAAGTTCACCAGATGATGTTTATGTTTCGCATTCACAAGTAAAAACTTTTGGTTTAAAAACAGGTGATACTGTAATAGGCTCTGTGAGACCACCCAAAGAAGGTGAAAAATATTTTGCATTAACTAAAGTAACTTCAATCAATGGCAAATCACCAGATGAAATTCGAGATCGTGTGCCATTTGATTATTTAACGCCTTTGTTTCCTTATGAGAAATTAAATTTATGTACAACACCTAATAATTTTAGTACACGTATCATGGATTTATTTTCGCCTATAGGTAAAGGTCAGAGAGGTTTGATTGTTGCCCAGCCTAAAACAGGTAAAACAATGCTTTTAAAAGAAGTAGCCAATGCAATTGCAGCCAATCATCCTGAATGTTATTTAATGATAGTTTTGGTGGATGAACGTCCTGAGGAGGTTACAGATATGGAAAGAAGTGTAAAAGCAGAAGTGATATCTTCAACATTTGATGAGCCTGCAGAAAAGCATGTAAAGGTTTCAACCATTGCTTTACAAAAAGCAAAACGATTAGTTGAAGTGGGGCATGATGTGGTGATTCTTCTTGATAGTATTACACGTTTAGCTCGTGCGCATAATACAACAGCACCTTCATCAGGTAAAGTATTGAGTGGTGGTGTTGAAGCCAATGCAATGCAAAAGCCCAAACAATTTTTTGGAGCTGCACGTAAAATTGAATTCGGTGGCTCACTTACCATATTAGCCACTGCATTAATTGATACAGGAAGTAAAATGGATGAGGTTATTTTTGAAGAGTTTAAAGGTACGGGCAATATGGAATTGCAACTTGATCGCCGCTTAGCTAATAAACGTATTTATCCTGCTATCGATATCATGGCTTCTTCAACTCGACGAGATGATTTATTACATGATAAAGAAGTGATGAATAAATTACATATCCTACGCAAACATATTGGTGATATGAATCCTGAAGAAACAATGAATTTTATTTTGATGCAAATGCGATCTACAAAAAGTAATGAAGAGTTTCTAGCCACAATGAATAAATAAGAGGTCTTTCTCATAAGCTCGTGTGCACGACATAGGATAGTAAAGGATCACTAAGGTATTTATTCTATTATGAAGTCCAGATTTATTGCTTCCCTTGGATACGTTTAATTAAATCTTTAAATCCTTCTTTCATATTCGCATTTCTATCGTTCGGTTCTTCCATACCCATTTGCCATTCACCTTTGTCGAAATAGAGTTTGTAATGAAAAATAAAAGTTTTTTCTAATTCTGTTTCAATCATATTGGTTCGTCCGAATTTTACACAATACACGTTCAAGGTGTCACCATCTTGATCGCTTATAGTATATCCTTTACTAAACCATTTTAAAAGTTTTACATCATTGGTATCAGGATGTGAATCGAGTAAAGCCGTGTTTCGATTATAAGTATGCCAAATAATCGGTTTGTCCTTCTGTAGCATGGTAAATTCTCCAACACTAATTGTACTATCATTCACAGCCATCCCATACCATAATATATTATTGAGAATGGTAGGGTTCGTGAAAAACTTTGTTGATTGAATATTATTTTCACTGAGTGATTTTTTGATCACCTGATTAGCAACTACTTTATTAATAGCAGTGAAGCCAAGGTATATACCACAATAAATTAATATGCTTCGAATACAAATGATACGTCCTTTACTATTGTTTTTATAAATTAAGCCAACTATTAGTAATATCAACATAGGGGCTGTATATATTAAATCTACAATAGCTAAATTATTCCAAGCATAGGTTTCATTTGTGAGTGGTAAAAATAAACTTGTTCCGAAATTGGTACAGGTATCGAGTAATGAATGACCCCATAAACAAACAAGAAAAAGAATGAACCAGCTTTTATATTCTACTTTTTTCTTGAATAATAAATAAAAAATATAGGCTAGTGGAAATGCATACATAAATTCCCAAAGTAAGGAATGTGTATGTCCTCGATGACAACACATATAAAGTCGAGGATCGCTTAAACCTGTATAAATCAAATCAAAATCGGGAAATGTTTTTGCAAACGCGCCTATTAATGCGGCTTTTCGTCCGATTTTTTTACCTAATAAGGCTTCACCAATGGCTGCACCTAAAACGATATGAGTAACTGAATCCAAGGGTTGAAATATTGTGTGTGAATTAGAGTAATAATGCAGCTACTACAAATAGTAATAAAAGTACAATGATAAATCCTATAAAATAAATAGATGAAATAAATATTTCCTTTATAACTATTTTCCAAACTGGGTCACCATAAACTTTTTTAAATGAAATCCCTAAATAAATCAATGTGCCCAAAATAAAAACTAATGAAATAGAATTAGTGATTATTTCATTTAGATTTAAAAAAGCAATTAATTCGCCTATAATTAGAAGAATAAAAATAAAGGAGTGGAAATGAATGCTAAAAATAAGATGATCTACATAATATAGTTTTTTCTTTCTAAAAAAGAGTTTCAAAAGTATAGCAAAGAAGGGCAAAAGAACAAAGAATACTTTAGGGACATTTTTTATTAGTTTGTCATAGTAAACGTCTTTAATTTTCGATTTGTCTGGATACTTTTCATTGACTTCAAATGTTTTTCTTGCAATGAATCTCTCAAGCATACTTGCCTTATCCTTTTCGGGTAAAAGGTTTTGTGCTGAATCATATTCCCTTAAGGATTTATAATCGGGTGTAGTGAATCCTGTTTTTTCATTATAAGTAAAATTAAAGTTTTTACTTCCTAATGAAAGGGTGTTTTTTTCATTAGTACTATCAGATAAAGAGTCCTTTGAACTAGATTTCAAATCATTTATAAGTGAATCAGCAGAAGAGTTTATTGTAGAATCTTTAGTTGTGATTTCAGTTTCCTCATCTGAAAGAGCACTATCTAAATCTCCCATACCTGCAAATGCTAGTAAGAAATAAATTGACGTAGAAAAAATATATAAGGGTATTGGATTTAAATACTTCGCTCTTTTACCATCTATATATTCGAGTGTGGCTAAACCTGGTTTGGTAAACAGTGTTTTAAATGTGGTCCAAAATTTATTATTGTAATGAAAATAATCGCCAGCAAAATGAATCACCATATGCCAGAAGGAATCCTTATGCAGAAAGGCTTTTTGACCACATTTAGCGCAGTAATCACCGATGAGGGGATAATTGCAATTCAAACAATTTTCCTCTTTGTGAAATACTTTTTTCTTAAATGCCATGTGTAAAAAAGCGGATATTAATTATTTCAAATGAGTTTGAAGATCGAATGCAACTAAAATACTTATCCAAGCAAGTATTAAAATTTGCTCAATTTAATTTTTTTAGTTTTAGATCCATCACGCAATTCAAGAACATACATACCACTTGCCATATTGCTTATGTTGAGGGCAGTTTTGGTATGACCAGCAGAAATAGAAAGTTTATTTTCTTTTACTTTTTGTCCTGCTACATTATAAATTGAGTAACGAACATCCTTACTTTCAGTTGAATGAAATTCGAGAGTATAATTACCGTCGGAAGGGTTTGGATAAACTGAAAGTAAATCTTCACCAAAATCTGTAGTTGACAAAGGCCAAGCATCTTTTAGCATGATATTGATATTGTCGATAAAGAGATTATTTCCATTCATATTTGAACCTCTAAATCGAAGGAATATTTTTTTGCCAACGAAACTAGTCAAGTCAATTCTATCATTACGCCATTGAGTTGTGAGGGTAGGAGAGAATATTGTGCCCAATGATCCTGCAGTTGATAATGGAATGCCGCCTTTATAATAAGTAGTTGATGTAAAATTAGCTGCACAATCATCTGAAATTAATACACGCAATGAATCTATTCCTTTTACCCCATAGGCATGTGAAACATCAAATGTCATTAAAACGGTATCTGCCACAACACCCGTTAAATCTATTTGGGCTGTTTCTAAATCATCCATTTGGTAAAAGCTTGTATAATTGAAGAAATCCATATAGGCGGTATGTGTATTAAATCCAGTTGGGTCAACTAGACATAAAGTTTTTTGCCATTTTACACTTGCATCATTATCAATCACTCTCCAACCTGTTGGTGGAAATAAAGGTCCTTCAAAATCTTCAACTGTTGGTGCAGTTAATGTGGTAGGAATCAAAACGACAGCTGAAGCTTCGGAAGTATCATTAATTTCAACTACGTCGGTATAGATATTCGTCCATGTTCTTACATTGTATGTAATAGGCGCTGCCATATTCACTAAAGTTGTGAATGTATAAATGGTTGAGTCGCCAATTGCTACCGGACCCGCAAGAACTTCTGAAACCACTGGGTTCGCATTCACTTGATAAAAAATAGGAAGATTGGTTAATGGTCTAAATCCAATATTTTTAATTTTTACTTTAATTTCTTGTGGACTTGTAATAGCGCAATTATAAGCCTCTTTAAAAGGAAGTATTGTTTCAACATTCCAAGCATTATCAACACAATTTACATTGCCTGGCATTTTTACATAAGCAAGTGTTCTCAAACCATATGCTCCATTGGTAGCGTTTACGCCTGATACAGCAAAGTAAAATGTATCTGTTGTATTAACACCAGTTGTTATTGTAAATCCGTTGGTTGTACTTGTACCTAAAAGGGTCATGTATTTTGGTCCCATGGTATAGATATTATAACCAGTTACTGATGGAATTGCATCCCAAGTAAGGTGAAAAATTGTTCCACATGCTGTATCTACAATTAAATTTTTAGGTACATCAAGAACGGTAAATAATGTATCGCTTTCATCTGTAAATGAACCTCGTGAAATACGCATTTTCATTTGTCCAGTATTTAAAGTACTTGGTGGTGTCCAATCATAATATCTTCTATCGCCTGCAATCGTTGATGATAGGGTAACCCATGAAGTACCTGCATTGTCAGAATATTCAAGTGTGAAATTACCTGCATTATTTCCAAACGCATCCCAACGAATTCTTTCAGTGCGACCATGAACAAACGATTCGCCACCTTGAGGATAGGTAAGTGTCAGTTGGTCATCTAAAAATTCGTAGACTAAAGTATATTTTTGTGGACCTTGTGGGATATCGGCTCCATAAACAGAAATAATAGATGGACCAGAGACAACCGAATCAAGCGTTACTTGTTCTATATTATTGATATTATCTCCACCTCTTACCGCAGGCGCGCTTAAGGCAGCCACATTCGGTGCATTGTTTAAT
>DAOOQH010000167.1:0-7767 GCA_035388625.1 Chitinophagaceae bacterium
CATGGTGGATTGCCAATTATAAATTTTAATAATGACAGTATATTCATTAAACAAAAACTAGGTGGTGTTGGCATACAAACATGGCAGTATAAGTATGGGATTAAATAATATTTTTAGCAGTGAATGTTAAAGAACATTATTTTTTATCCAAAATATTTCATTACCTTTTTCCTATATAGAATAGCATGTTTAATTACCCTCAACAACCTAGCAACATTAATAGTAATATTACAGAGCCTTCTGCACTCTACAAAAAGGAAGTTGTAAAAGCCATCACAGCTATTTTACTTTTTATATTCGCTTATTTAATTTTAATTGGTTTGGCTGCGGCCATTGCACTTTTTTGTATTAAAATTGGAATTGGGATTATTTTTTTAGGAGGTCATTTTATAGCAATGATTGCGGGTGCTGGAATCATTTTAATTGGCATATTTATTTTCTTCTTTGTAATAAAATTTATCTTTTCAAGTTATAAAACTGATAGAAGTAATTTAGTTGAAATCACTGAAAATGAGCAACCTCAACTCTTTCAATTTATTAAACAAATTACAAATGAAACGCAGGCTCCTTTTCCAAAAAAGATTTACTTGAGCAATGAAGTAAATGCGTCTGTATTTTATGATTCATCTTTTTGGAGTATGTTTTTCCCAGTCAGAAAAAACCTCTTAATTGGTCTTGGTTTAGTGAATAGTGTAAACTTGAGTGAGTTTAAAGCAATACTAGCTCATGAATTCGGCCATTTTTCACAGCGTAGTATGAAGGTAGGAAGCTATATATATAATTCTAACCGAATTATACATAACTTATTGTATGATAATGGCGGCTATTTTAGAACCTTACAAACCATAGCCAACGTACACTATATCCTTTATTTATGCATGTATTGTGTTATTGGTGTAGTTAAAGTAATTCAAAAAATACTCAATGAAGTGTATCTTTTCATCAATAAACAAAATATGAAATTGTCACGTGAAATGGAATTTCATGCCGATAGTGTTGCGGCCTCTGTTGCTGGCTCTACCCCCTTAATACATTCACTTTATCGACTCGAATTGGCTGAATCATCTTTTTCGACTACGCTTGGGATTTGCAATTTGTTACTTACAGAAAAAAAACAAGAGAAGAATATTTATCCTTCGCATCATTTAATAATGAATGAAATTGCTAAAGAAAATAAAATTCAAATCGTCAATAATTTACCTGCCATTTCAAAAGATACTTTTGCCGATTTTGATACAACAAGAATTAATATCGACAATCAATGGGCAAGTCATCCGAGCACGCAAGATAGAGAACAAGCTTTACTCAAATTAAACGTAAAGTCGGAGGAGGTTACCGATGAAGCATGGTCAGTGTTTGTAAATAAGGAAGATCTACAACAGAAATTAACTGCCAAACTATATGAAGTTGCCGGATTAAATAATGAAGAACGAACCATAAGCAATTTTGCCGAATCGAAATATTTTGATCAGACAAATCATTATACATTACCACAATTTACACAAGGATATTGGGACAATAAGGGTATTCCTAATGAAATTAATATTGATAATTTATTGGCCAATGCATCTATTAAAAATGAAGATATTTATACGCCACAACAGCTCAAACTTTCGAAACAATTAAATGGCATTTTGAGTGATTGTGCAACTCTAGAAGCCATTATCAATAAAAATTTAGAAGTAAGTAGTTTTGATTTTGATGGAAATAAATACCATAGAAAGAATGCCGATTCAATACTTGAAACATTAAAATTAGAAAGATCTAAACTTGAAGATGATATTAAAAAAGCTGATGCTGACATACTGAGCTTTCATTATCAACAGGCAAAAATAAAAGGCCATGAAGAAGCATTTGGGTCAGCATTTAATGAAGTTATTGAGATCCAACAGAAAACGAATGAGTTTGAATCTCTTCATCAAGAAATAATTAATACATTGACACCCTTATTTCAAGGAGTAAGTATCAATATGGATGATGCTAGAATCATGGTTACGAAAATTCAAAATCGAGAAATAAGGATGAAAGAAATAGCAACAGGTTTATTAAAAAATGAAGAGATTTCTATTCATTTAAAAGTACATACTAAGCTGAGACTGGAAAATTTATTAGCCAGTGCGAGAACTTACTTAGTAGCAGAGTCATTTCAAGATCATTCAATTCGTGAATTGATAGATTCATTAGTTCATGTTGGAGAGGCCTTCAATGAAATTTCATTTAGTTTAAGGAAGAAATTATTTTCTATTTAGAGTTTATTCATCAACTAAAAATTGCGAAATACAGATGGGTAACGCTTAGACTTTGAGAACATTTTTTGACCTTAAAATGGCTTGCTATTCTCTCGACCAATAAATACCCCAAACGCTAATATGTTTTACCTTTCAACTTTTCATAACGAATCCAACGGCAAAATCTGGGTTGAAAATTGGCTTTGAAAGTAGTAGCGTTAGCGATTGCAACGGAAATCCCACACGTTGCATAATTTGAAAGATCTACTATCAAATGAATGGCGAACCGATATTAGCAAGCGTGTGGATTGAAGTGTAAAGCGCGCCCGAACGCCCAAACATTTTTTTTATCTATTCAATAATTATTGTACTTTTATTAAATCAATTAAAACTTTATTATATGAAAAAAATTATCCTCTCTCTTTTTACATGTTTGGCCATTCAACAAGCCAATGCTCAATTAGTCATTACACCCAATCAAACGGCTTCCTATTTAGCTAATAAATTGGTGGCAACTTCAGGATCATTAGGCGTTACAGTATCGAATGCAACCCTTACTTGTCATGCAAATGCAAATGGTGAATTTACAGGTACATCAAATCTTGGCATTTCAGATGGTATCGCTTTAGGTACTGGTGATGTAGCAAGTGATACTGTAAACAATATTTTCGGACTTGATGGTATACCTTTAGAAATGGCTTCAAATGTGATGAGCACATTAGGTGATGCAGATTTAACAACCATCACAACACTTCCAACATATGATGCATGTGTGCTAGAGTTTGATTTACAACCGAGTGGTAGTTTTATCGAATTTGAATATGTTTTTGGATCTGAAGAATATCCAGAATTTAATTGTTCACCATTTAATGATGTATTTGGATTTTTTATTTCAGGACCAGGTTTTTCGACCCCAACAAATATTGCATTGATACCATCTACTACCACTGAGGTTTCGATTAATTCAATTAACGATGGAAGTGTAGCTAGTTGTACATCGAATACAGCATTATATGTGAACAATATTGGCACAACTTGCATAATGGACGGCTTTACAGTACCAATGATTGCAACCGCTAGTGTTACTTCAGGTGCAACTTATCATTTAAAAATGGCAATTGCCGATGCAAGTGATGCTATTTTAAATAGCTATGTCATTTTAAAAGCGAATAGTCTTAAAAGTGGTAACACTACGCCAAACAATTTAAATCAATTAAGTAAAGAAGCAGGTTTAGAAGTTTATCCAACTGTGTTGAACAATGCTTTTTATTTAAATAATTTAAATGGCGATCAATGGAATATTGAAATTTCAGATATCAATGGACGTATGGTTTATCGCACGGTAATTTCTGCAAATCAATCGACTTCTAGTATTCAAACTGAAGGTTTATCGAAAGGTATGTATGTTTTAAAAGCATCACGAAATAGCGATCACAGAAGCTTTATTCAAAAATTAATTAAGGAATAATTAAAGAAATAATTTAAAACCTAATCAACTCCACAATTAATAGTAAATTGTGGAGTTTTTTTATGACTAAACTCTTTACATGAGAATTATTTTCATTTTCGTTTATCTTATTTTGATAGCCCCTACTGGTTTTACTCAAAGCTATCCTTATTGCATTGGCGGTCGGTTTGCGGAGAATGATTTTTACTCTCCTATTGCCATCGAAAGCGAAATAGATTTGGTTTATGGATATAATACCAATGCTTCTGGTAATATTGATTCATTACGATTAGATATTTATTATCCAAACAAAATCATTGATGGATTAGCTGCCAGACCTATGATTGTGATGATACATGGTGGAGGTTTTTTAAATGGATCTAAAACTGATATGACCAATTATTGTCAAGAATTGGCTCGTCGTGGTTATGTTGCTGCTACTATTGATTATAGAGTTGGTTGGAATAGCGGAACCAGTGGTACTTGCTCAGGAAATATACCTTCGTTTAAATCTGCGATGTATAGAGCTACACAAGATGTGAATGCTGCAATTCGGTATTTAAGTTTTCATGCTTTAGATTATAAAGCAGATAAAAATACCATTTTTCTTGCCGGACAAAGTGAAGGTGGAATGATAGCATTGAATGCCGGGTTTCTTGATCAATTGGAAGCTGACGGATTATTGCCAGGTGTTTCTTCAGATT
Source organism: Chitinophagaceae bacterium (assembly GCA_035388625.1). Taxonomy (GTDB): domain Bacteria; phylum Bacteroidota; class Bacteroidia; order Chitinophagales; family Chitinophagaceae; genus OLB11. The sequence continues at coordinate 4,380 of DAOOQH010000167.1, forward strand.
TAGGTGGCTTACTTGATGCAACCAATAATATCAACACGAGTTATTCAATTAAAGGTATATTTAATTGGTGTGGTGGTTTAATTGATACCAATATGATTGAAGGAAATGAAAAAATACCTGTGCTTTCTATTCATGGACTATTGGATACTTTGATGCCTGCAGATACCGGATATTATTTGAACTGTAATAATACGAGTAATCCATATCCGTTGATTTACGGACCAAAACAAATATTTACTCGAATGAAAAATTTAGGTATTTGTACAGAAACTAATTTTGATGAAATGGGTTTTCATTGTGTATTTCCTTCACTCGAACCGATTGTTTATATCCCAGCTAAATTTACTTGTTTCTTCAAAAATATTTTATGCGGTACTTGTAACACTCAATCAAAAATTGGCTATAATGCATATTCATGTATGGATGCTGCACCCTTATCTATTGTTCAACCTACTGAACAAACAAAATTCAACCTTATTTATTATCACTTAATTCAGCAATTAGATATAGAACTCAATTTTCCAACATCTCATTTCATAGATATTGAATTGTACAATGCTATAGGTCAAAAAGTTTCAATCTTAGAAACAAAAAAGCAAATTAACGGTTATCAATTATTACAGTATAAGATGCCTCAACTTAGATCAGGACTTTATTTTGTGAATTTAAAGTTTGATGGCGTTAGTCAAAGTAAAAGATTTGTGATCGAGTAAAACTGCTATGATATTAACAATTGACCAATCAAATTGAACTAAAAAAATTCACTCAGCCTTATAATCCATAAAGCTTTCGTAGTAAGAAATAGCCAATCTATTATTTATCATCGGTAGTAATTCGAAGGAAGCTAGTGAGTTCTAATTGAAAACAGTGGAAAGTAAGTGTGAGAAACAGAATACAAATGAAATAGTAAAAAACATAAAAATTCAATTTTTAGTCCTGCCCCTCTTCTCTCCTTTTCAGATTTATACCTAGTGAATTGTTTAGATTGAGATTCCAACTATTATAACAATAATAGCGAGAATGAGCGTTAGTGCGAAGAAAAAAAATCAGCGTTCGAAACGCCACTCTCGACTTGTTTCTTACACTGATTTTTTAGTGACCTCGAAGGGATTCGAACCCCTATCATCAGAGCCGAAATCTGATATTCTGATCCATTGAACTACGAAGCCATGAACCGCAAAAATAGTAGATGAACGCATTAGAAAAAAATATTTATTTTTCTTGCTGGTCGCCTAAATGGACGCGCCCATCAATAATTTAACAATATTTAAGATAAACTCGCGTTATATTTACGCTCAAGTTAACTTAAGCTCGATAAAACAATTTAATTATGAAATATTTCCTTCTCTTTCTACTTACTTGTGTGATGGCAGTTGGACTATATGCACAATCAAAAAAAGGTGTAACACTTGTTGGAGTTCAAACAGGAATCATTTCACCACTCACTTTATCCAATACTTCAATTAAAAATATTAAAATAGGACTTCCCTCTTTCTCTTATTCAGCTAGTGTTGAACGACGATTTTCAATTCATAATAAATTAAACTTCTCACTAAGGTATTCTTTGAATTTTGTGAAACAGAATAGAATTAAAGCTCAAGAAACTACCAATTATCTAAATCGAACATCTCCTTCTATTGGTTCATCTTTAGATATTCATACAATTTATCAAGTAACACAAAGAACATCTCTTTCGGCTGGTATTGGCATGAATAATGCACTTAAAAATTTTATTGACAAAACCGATAAACCAAATTCAAAATTAAAGAGCAATACGTTTGGATTAAACGATTTAAATCCTTCACTTATTTTAGGTATTGAAAATAGCACCAAACTATTTAATAAAAATCTCTATTATTCCCTTCAATACAATTTCGGATTTTCCCCTTCAATTAGAAATTTAAGAACCGAATTCAATGAATCAACACCTTCTAACTATACGCAAGGATTATATTTTGGGTTGAAATATAAATATTAAATGTTTATATCTTAAGGTCATATTCTTATACAGTTTTGCACTCATGAGGTTCTTAATATCATTTTGAGCTCATAGAATTTATAAATCTTTTTTGGCAATACATTGTTAGAATTCTTACGTTAAAAAAATTTACTGTCTTCTTTCTCATGTTGTATATTTAGCGAATGATTACAGATACAATTTTGATTGCTGAAAGCGGATCAACAAAAACAGATTGGTGCCTAATGGAGAATGGGAAGAAAAAAAATTTCCAAACACAAGGCATCAACCCATTTTTTTTACAAGAACATGAGATCATCTCAATCTTTAAAAGTGAGCTAAAAATCAATCTTTCAAAAACTAAAATTGATGAAATTCATTTTTATGGAGCCGGTATTAATAGTGAAGATAAAAAGAAGATCATTGAGCGGAGTTTAAAAAATCACTTTCAAATTAAAAAAGTCAAATCATATAGTGATATGTTAGCTGCCGCAAAAGCTACCTGCCAACATCAAAAAGGGATCACCACCATATTAGGAACTGGCAGTAATTCATGTTACTATGATGGAAAAAAAATAGCCTACAAAACACGTGCTTTAGGCTATATTCTTGGTGATGAAGGTGGTGGAACCCATATTGGAAAAAAGGTGCTACAGTATTTTTTGCATGCTATATTTGATAAAGAACTTCAAGCTGCGTTTAGTGAAAAATACATGACAGATACCGATAGCATTCTTGAAAATATTTACCGTAAGCCTTTTCCTAATAGATATATCGCTCAATTTGCTTCATTTATATTTGAACATAGAGGACATTATATGATTGAAAATATTGCTGAAGATTGTATCAATGATTTTTTCATTAATCATCTTTTGCAGTATCCTCAAATCTGGAAAATGCCCGTACATTTTTCTGGTTCGATTTCATATTATTTACGAGACATCATAAAAAATATGTGTGAACAGTATGAAATTCAATGTGGTCAAATAATACAAAAGCCTATGAAGGGTTTGATTGAATACCACCTTCATCCTTAATCGAATGATCTTGATTATTAAAACGAGCTTGAAAAATTAATCGTGGTTATACTTTCGATTTTCTTTATAATAAAATTCAATTTTTTCTTTATTGAAGATCCTATACTTCAGAGTAAGAAAAACTCCGTAAGATAAATTTGTTGTTGTACTATGTGTAATTAGATCATCAGTTGGCCCATGATATTTTACAGCAGTATTAAAAATTTTAAAACTTGAAGATGTTGAAGGTTGAGTATCGTAATTGATATTCATTTTACCAGTATTTTCAACAGATGCAAAACCTATATCAAACCGACCATAGAATCCGAATACCCAATTAGTCGATAGTAAAAAATTCAAACCAACAGTTCCAAATGCTGCCATATCTAATTTATTGTACATAGGTGAAGTTAGG
>DAOOQH010000168.1:0-7670 GCA_035388625.1 Chitinophagaceae bacterium
TACCTTGAGTAATTTTAATGAAGCTATTGAGTTTTTAAGCGATCTGGAATCTTATTAAATAACGAATTTATGCGTTAGCCAAATCAAAATCACTTGGTAGGCCAAATTTTTTCAAGATGCGATAATGAGATTTAAGAGCAGAAATATAACTATCATTATAAATATAAGGAACACCAAATTCTTCAGCTGTTTCTTTTACTATATGAGCAATTTCTGGGTAATGAACATGACAAATATCTGGAAAAAGATGATGCTCAATTTGATGCGTTAATCCGCCAGCGTACCAAGTCAATAATTTATTTCCATGTCCAAAATCAGCAGTGGTTTCCATTTGATGAATAGCCCATTCGTTCTCAATTTCACCTTTATCATTCGGCAATGGAAATTCAGCTCCTTCTACAACATGTGCCAATTGAAACACAGTTGAAAGAATTAAACCACCAATAGCGTGCATCAACATAAAACTTCCTATAATAAGGCCTCCACTATATCCCAACCAATAAATTGGCAATATAAGGGCATACATATAGTAAAAAAGTTTAGTAATAATCAATTTAAATAAATCATATGTTTTTTGACTTCTTGTGCCTTTATTTACACCGTTATTTGAGTAGTAATAAAACTGCTTATAATCCTTCATAAAGGTCCAACTCCATGTAGCTAAACTATATGCAATAAACGCATATACATGTTGATATTTCTGTATTGCATGCCATTTAAAATGAGGCGACCAACGCATTTTTACCCTTGGTTCAATATCTTCATCAACATGGGTAATATTGGTATATGTATGATGAAGTATATTATGTTGTAAGCGCCAATTTACATCGAATCCTCCTAACAAATTGAGTGTGCCGCCTAATATACTATTGATAAATTTATTATGACTATAAGCTCCGTGATTGGCGTCATGCATTACGCCCATCCCAACACCTGCAACACCAAAACCTGAAATAATAAAACAAATTAAAACGCCCCACCAAGGTAAATGATATGCATAAAGCACTACAAATGGCAGAATATACATACTGAGTAATACAATCGATTTAACAACCATGGTTGAATTGGCTTGTTTATCAATATTATTATCTGTAAAATACTTATCTACACGTTGCTTTAATGTCTTTAAAAACTGGGTTTTTTGAGTATTGACAAATTTTACGCGTTTCTTTTGTTCCATCGTGCAAAGTTAAATATTTTTAATGTTAAAAGGGCAAAAATGTCTTCTTTGCGATATATGTGCATTCTATAAGGTATAATGCTAGGCTTTAAGTGATGAGATAAACTTTTATAGTCCCGACAAGCAGATACCAATTGAATAAGGTCTAACATTTTCTGGACCAGAATTTACTTTAAACACACCTCCTAAATTATAAGATCCAAAAACTGAAAAATTACCGTATCCAATTCTAGCAGTTGCTGCATATCGCCATGATTCGAGATAACGTTTTGTATTTACTTTTTCAATAATAGGTTTACTATTCAATGTTCTTTTCCCTTTGGTATGGGCAGATAATAAGGTTCCTACCTTTAAACCAACGGCCACTTTGATTCCTTGATTTCTGTTTTCTTTATTACTGAAATATCTAATTTCAAAAGGAGCCTCAATATAAGAGGTAGCGAGTTTATACTTTTTGTACGATTTTGTTTCAGGTATAAATTGAATATAACTCGCCGTATCGGTTAATACAATCTCTTGATCCTTTAAAAAGATATTGCTTGTGCCGATTCCAATTCCTGCGGCAAAGCTAAAATTTGATTTCATAATCGGGAAATCATAGCATAGATAAGCATTAAAAGCTCGTCCTAAACCTGTAACCTTGATACTATCGGGCACATTTGTCCAATTATCATACCCAAATTGTAACATTACATAATCGCGTGAAGGCATGCTGTACGCTGATTTTGCTAATTTTGAAGAGGCTGTTTGTGCTTGACTTATTGAAAAGCTAATCAAAGCTACCAACGTAAAAATGTATTTCATCATATCTTCTTTCTGTTTTTATATGGTAAGAGGAAATTTATTTAGTTAGAGATTTTCGTTTAAAAAAACGCTATTCTAAAATATGACCTATTATTAAAACGGTTGCAAATATATTCATTCAAGTCTAATTGCAATCGTTAAAATAAAGAGAATCCTTGATTCACTTAAATAAGAAATATTCCTCTCATCAAAATTAAAGTAGGCATAGTAATCACAACTTGTACATTTGTATGATGCTGCGTTTTTCAAAATATTGGTTATTTCAAAGCTTTGGTTGGTTAAGCTTTGCATTTCTTAATATTTATATAGCCGCACTTTTAAATGAATTGACAAAAGATGTACTGATTGTTAATATTCTAATTTCAGTGATTGGTTTTATATTAAGTCATCAATTTAGAAATTATATTCTCAAACATAAACTCTCTTCGCTTGGAACCGAAAAATTGCTCATTACCTTAGCGGTAGCGATCAGTATTCTTAGTATTATTTACAACCTTATATACTATCTCTGTTTATACTTTTTATATTACGATACTGTATTTAAGGTTTCTGCGAGCACAGTTTTTGGATCTTTTGTTTCTGTCTTCTTTTTATTTAGTGTGTGGAGTATTATTTATTTTGCCTGGACTTATATCGAAACTAATCGGAGCAATTTAATTGAGCGATTGAAAATGGAATCATCCTTAAAAGATCTTGAGCTTAAAACCATTCGATCTAATCTTCAACCCCATTTTATTTTTAATTCGCTCAATAGCATACGTGCTTTGATTGATGAAAATCCTGAACTTGCCCGAAAAGCAATTACGCATATCTCAAACATTTTGCGTAGTTCAATTACTCAACAAGATATTACTGATACTCTCGAAAATGAGTTGACTTTAGTTGGCGACTATCTGGCACTCGAAAAAATTAGATTTGAAGAACGACTTAATTTTAGCAAAGAAATTTCAGCTTCAAGTTTACCTATTCACGTACCCACCATGATGCTGCAAACTATTGTTGAAAACGCCATCAAACATGGTATTTCTAAATTAGAAAAAGGTGGAAGAATTCATATTGAAGCGAGTTATAACCAACCTATTTTGCAATTAGAAGTTATCAATACTGGAACTCTAAACCTTGATGAAAAGAACGATAATAGCTTAGGGTTCGGATTAAACTCAACCAAACAACGATTGAAACTTATTTATAATAACGATGCAAGTTTCAATATTTTTGAAAAAGATAATATGGTTCATGTACTTATAAAAATTAAAACCTCTTAAAACTTATCCCATGATAAAATCAATTATTGTTGACGATGAGCGTTTGGCTCGTAATGAATTAAAAAAAATATTAAAGGATTTTCCTGAAATTGAAATTATTGACGAAGCAGTCAATGTTCAAGATGCTATTGAAAAAATTGAATTGCATCAACCTCAACTTATATTTTTAGATATTCAAATGCCTGGAAACAAAACCGGATTTGATTTGCTTGAAGTGCTTGATTATGCACCAAAAGTTATATTCACAACTGCCTATAATGAATTTGCTATTAAAGCATTTGAATTTAATGCACTCGACTATTTATTAAAGCCTATTGAAACCAAGCGTTTATCTGAAGCCATTTTAAAATTAAAGAAAAGTATTGAACAAGATACCATTGCTCAAAAAAATCATCTTGGTGTCAATGATCAAGTTTTTGTAAAGGATGGAGAGCGTTGTTGGTTTGTAAAATTGGGTGAAGTCCGTTTATTTGAAAGTGTTGGTAATTATGCAAAAGTGTTTTTTGGTACAAATAAACCTCTCATATTAAAATCGTTGAATGCATTAGAAGAGCGTCTTGATAACAAAGTGTTTTTTCGAGCCAATCGTAAACATATCATCAATTTAATGATGGTTCAAAAAATTGACAGTCATTTTAACGGTGGATTAAAAGTAACCTTGCAAGGCGGCGAAGAAATTGAAGTATCACGTCGTCAAGCTGTTAAGTTTAAAGATAGTATGAGCTTGTAAATATTTCCTGATTAAATTTAAATCTCATTATATTTGCCCTTCATTAATAACAACTAAAACAAAAATCATGGGTTTATTTTCATTCATTAAAGAAGCAGGTAAAAAAATATTCGGGAGCAAAGAAGAAGAAACAGCTAAAAGTCCTGGCATTCAACCAGATGTAATTGCTGCAAATCAAAAAGCTGCTGTAAGAGCCTATATTGATAAGGTAGGTCTTAATATTACAAACTTTGATTTTACCTTAGATGGAGATGGTAAACTAACATTAACTGGAGAGTGCGCAACTAAAGCTGATTATGAAAAAGTTGCCTTAACAGCTGGCAATATTCAAGGCGTTTCTGAAGTAGATAATAATATGACCATTGCTTCGGTAGATGCTATTGAAGAAAAAGAAAGTACTTATTATACAGTTGAAAAAGGTGATAGCCTTTGGAAAATAGCAGAAAAGAACTACAATGATGGATCTAAATATCCTGTCATTTTTGAAGCAAACGTACCAATGATTAAGGATGCAGACGAAATTTATCCTGGTCAAGTATTACGTATCCCTGCCTTAGCATAACTCATTTTAACATGAATACAATTGAAACCGTCTCTAACAGACGGTTTTTTTTTATGCTTCGTCGAAAGTTCAACGCTACTTTGCATTTGATGATTATATTTGCCAACTTATAAAAATATAAACATGAAAAAAATTCTTTTCTTTTTTCTTCTACTTGGCTCACAATTAATTTCTCGCGCTGATGAAGGGATGTGGATGCCATTGTTGATTTCGCAAAATTATGATGCAATGCAACGTTTAGGATTAAAGCTAACGCCTGAACAAATTTATGATATCAATAAAAGTTCTTTGAAAGATGCCATTGTTCATTTTGGAGCAGGATGCACAGGCGAAATCATTTCAGACAAAGCGTTGGTATTAACAAACCATCATTGCGGTTATGATGCCATTACAAAATTAAGTTCTGTAAGCAATAATTTTTTAATGAATGGATTTATGGCTAAAACACAAGCTGAAGAACTTCCTTGCCCTGGTTTAACAGTTAAGTTTTTAGTCCGAATTGAAGACGTAACCGATCGAGTAAAAAACTTTATTGGTAATGCATATGGTAAAGAGGTGGAAACAAAATTTGAAGAAATTGCTAAGTCAATTACAAAGGAAGTAAATCAAGAAAATGTATTTGAGAGTGATGTAAAATCTTTTTACGCAGGCAATAAATACTATTTATTTGTTTATCAAAAATTTACTGATATACGCTTAGTTTCTGCACCACCAGAAAACCTTGGCAAATTTGGTGGCGATACCGATAATTGGATGTGGCCTCGTCATACTTGCGATTTTTCAATGTTTCGTGTTTACTCAAACAATGACAATAAACCCGCTGCTTATTCTATCAATAATAGACCTTATTCTCCAAAGCATCATCTTCCTGTTTCATTAAAAGGAGTACAAGAAAATGATTATGCAATGATAATGGGTTATCCAGGTCGTACAACTCGATACCTAACTTCTTATGGTGTTGATTTAGCTACAAGCGTTAGCAATCCAACATTAGTCAAAATTCGTGATAAACGTCTTTCAATTATGCGCGAAGAAATGGAAAAAGATATGGCAGTTGATTTACAATATGCATCCTCATATGCTGGTTTAGCCAACTATTGGAAATATTTCATTGGTCAAACTGAACAATTAAAAAATTTACGCATCTACGAAAAGAAACAAAAAGAAGAAGATGAATTTAATGATTGGGTAAAGGCAAATGATAAAGATTTAAAAAAATTAATGCCCGATTATCAGAAAGCATATGCCGAATATACACCTTATGCAAAACATGCAACATTTTATAGAGAGGCATTTTTAGCATCTGCCCTTGCTCGTTTAGGTGCTGGATTTGAAAATATCGACAAAGCATACAATGCAGGCGTGAGTGACGATTCGTTAGAAACGCTTTGTAAAAAATTAATTCCATTCCGCAAATCAGTTTTGAACAATGTGTTTATTCCTTTGGATAAAAAAGTATTTTCAGCTTTGAATTTAATGTATTATCAAGATGTTTCTAAGGCACAACATCCATCTATATTTAATGATATTTTTGAAGATTATGGCTCTGAAGATTGGAAAAAAACATTTGACGATTTTACAGAAGATTTATACGAGTCAACTGCTTTATTAGATAGCGAGAAATTTGTGAATTTATGTAATGCAGAGTATATAGGAAAACTACTTAAAGATCCAGCAATTAAATATGCTTTAAATGTAGTACGCAATTATAAAGATAATTATGAAGCTAAAACCAACCAGTTTGGGTATGAAATGTTTGAATTAAATAGAGCGTATCAAGGCGCATTATTAGAAAAAAATAAAAATAAGCTTATGTATCCAGATGCAAATTCTACAATGCGTGTGTCATATGGTAAAGTAAGTGCTTATACACCTAAAGATGCGGTTTCGTTCAAATATTATACCTTGGCCGATGGTCTTCTAGAAAAATATAAAGCAGGTGATAAAGAATTTGATCTTCAACCAAAAATTGTCGACTTATTAAAAAAACGAGATTACGGTGATTATGCCGATAAAAATTTAGGTGGCTTAGTAACTTGTTTCATCACAAATAATGATATCACTGGCGGTAATTCAGGTAGCCCTGTAATGAATGGTAATGGCGAATTAATTGGTTGCGCTTTTGATGGCAACTGGGAAGCTATGAGCGGTGATGTGGCTTTTGATACTCGATTTAAACGAACTATTTGTGCCGACGCCCGATACATTATGTGGGTAGTTGATAAAGTATTAGGTGGTCATCATTTACTTGATGAAATGACAATTCGAAACTAATCACATTGTAATAAATTATAAAAAGCTGTTTCAGTAAATTGAAGCAGCTTTTTTATTGTTTTCATTTCAATGGTTAGAGTTGAGAAAGATTTGAAAATAATTATTTACTTTCACAACGAATGATACTTCAATTTGCTTGGCGATATTTTAAAGGGAAAAAATCAACTCAGGCTATCCAAATTATTTCGTGGGTAAGTGTTGGCGCAATGGCAGTTGGCACAGCAGCTCTAATTATTGTTTTATCTGTATTCAATGGTTTTGAAGGATTTATTAAAGATTTATATTCAAGTTTCTATCCTCAAATAAAAATTACGGCTTCTGTAGGGAAATCATTTGTTGCAAATGAAAAATTTATTTCCGAATTAAAATCAATTGAAGGTATTCGATCAGTTAGTAAAACATTAGAAGAAAAAGTATTATTCACTTTCAATGAAAGTCAGGTCATTGCAACCATTAAGGGCATTGATACCAATTATGAAAAAGTAACCGGTATTTCAAAAAGTATTAAATATGGCGAACTTGATTTTACAAAGTCGAACGATATACCGCCTATTGTTTTAGGTATTGGCGTATCAAATCGATTAGGTGCAAGTGAAGAAACTCATTTACCAATTTCATGTTATGCTTTTAAAAAGGAAGCCAATTCGATGATTGATATGGCAACAGCTTATTCATCTCTACTTTTCGAGGTTACAGGTGTTTATGTTTTACAAGAAGAAATAGATAATCAGTTTGTATTTGCGCCACTTCAAGTGGTTGAAGATCTGATTGATAAAAGCGGACAGGTGAGTGCTTTGGAATTGAGTATCGACAAAGAAAGCAAAAGCGAACAAATTAAAAAGAAAATTCAATCCT
>DAOOQH010000169.1:0-4313 GCA_035388625.1 Chitinophagaceae bacterium
TACAGCATCTAAAATTGCATGGGGTTTGCTGGTGTCTGCACTTTCAACCATTGTGATGGTTGGGGCTGTGTATGCTTCTCAAAATGGACTTCAAAAAGTATCATCGATGTGGTTGATTGGATGTTATGGTGTGATTACAATAGGTGAACTATTTTTAAGTCCGATGGGATTATCATTGGTTTCAAAATTAAGTCCAGTGCGACTAACCTCATTGATGATGGGAGGTTTTTTTCTATCTACATCTATCGGTAACAAACTATCTGGAGTGTTGGCAAGTAAATGGTATGACTATGAAGATAAAACGCATTTCTTTTGGATGAATTGTATTTTACTTTTGTTGGCAGCGATTTGCGGTTTCTTTTTACTGAAATGGTTGAATGGCATCATGAAAGAAAAAGGACTCAATTAAAGATTCTCTATAAAACATATTACATCCTCACGCCAAGCTTCACGATATTGATTTAAATAGCTTTCATGTTTTGCCAAAGGGTAAATAATTTTTTGTTTAGGTGCATTAATATTTTGAAAGATATCATCAATTTCTTGTTGTGTTACCCTTTCATCACTTCCACCACATAATAATAAAGTGGGCACATGAATATTTTTTGCGTAGTTGATTGGATTATGATCAAATGCCCAAAAACCATTTATTATTCCGCCATAAAAAACAAGTAAATCTGCTAATGGAAAACTAGGAATACCCATTGCACTAAATCTGTTTGACACGGTTTGTTTCATAGATCCAAAAGGGCATTCAAGCACTATTCCATTCGGTTGAATATTGGTTTCACTTACGCATTTCATAATGGCCACTGCGCCCATTGAAGTGCCACAGAGTAAAATTGATTTTGGGTTTTTACTTTTGATATAATCATAGCACGCCTTTACATCTTTTGCTTCATTAAAACCAATGGTTGTCTTACTTCCTGCACTTCCACCGCTTCCTCTGAAGTCTACTAAAAATGCAGTATATCCCATTCTATTAAATTCTTGCGCCTTTCCTAATACACTTGCTTTATTGCTACCATAACCATGAAATAAAAGGGCTATCCCTTTTTCATTGGGCACCTTAATTTCCCAACATGCTATTTCGTTTTCAACCATTACATTACGAAATTCATCGCAGGGCAATATATCAGTTTCGGGCCGAGGTAAACTAACTCCAAAAAACAAGGCATTTAATTTTTGTGTAAAGTTGAGATCCTCAGGATTTTTAGCTTTTAAAATCGCATCTTTTTCGAAATGGGTAAATTTATAAGCATGAAAAGCAGCCATTATATTTGCAAAAAGAAATAGCAATAGGGCCATTCTGAAAAAAATAATTAAAAAACGTTTCATAACAACGAAGAAAATACAAGCTATTTAGAGTTGAAGAGCATCAGTGTTAAACCTAATACAACACAAAAATTTTATAATTTTATTATGACATTTCAGCTCAACGGTTAGAAAATTTTATTTGGTGAATAATTTTTCCTTTTACAGCTCAATTATAATCTTAACTTTACCGTCCATTTAATTAAATATAGAATGTCAAAAATACAAGCTGCTATCACCTGTGTTGGTGGATATGTTCCTGAAGATAAGCTAACCAATTTTGATTTAGAAACCATTGTTGAAACAACTGACGAGTGGATTACCACAAGAACAGGCATTAAAGAGCGCCGAATTTTAAAAGGTGAAGGACTTGGCACATCGGATATGGCTGTAAAGGCAGTTCAAGAAATTTTTGATAAAACCGGTATCGACCCGCTTGATATTGAACTCTTGATTTGTGCTACCACAACACCCGATTTTACTTTCCCCGCAACAGCCAATGTAATTACCGACAAACTCGGAATGAAAAATGCTTGGGGTTACGATATTAGTGCGGCTTGCAGTGGCTTTATTTATTCACTAACTACGGCCGCTCAGTTTATTGAAACAGGCAAATATAAAAAGGTGATTGTTGTGGGTGGCGATAAAATGAGTTCTATTTTAAACTTCGAAGATCGTGCAACTTGTATCATTTTTGGAGATGGATGTGGCGCCGTTTTGTTAGAACCTAATGAAGAAGGCTTAGGTATTGTAGATAGCATATTGCGTTCGGATGGATCGGGCCGTGCTTTTTTACATCAAAAAGCAGGTGGATCTGTTAAGCCTGCTACTGTTGAAACGGTAATGGCAAAAGAACATTTTGTTTATCAAGAAGGACAAACCGTTTTTAAATTTGCAGTCACCAATATGGCACAAGTTGCGTATGATATTATGGAACGCAATGGACTAAAAGGAGAAGATGTAACTTGGTTAGTTCCACATCAAGCGAATAAACGAATTATTGATGCCACACGCGACAGAATGGGGTTACCTGAAGAAAAAGTAATGATGAATATTCAACGTTATGGCAATACAACCAATGGCACGCTGCCTTTATGTTTATGGGAATGGGAAAAGCAATTAAAAAAAGGAGATACCATCATACTTGCTGCATTTGGCGGTGGATTTACATGGGGCGCTACCTATTTAAAATGGGCTTATAACACACCTGCATAATCATACGATCTGATTTTTCATTCATACGATTTCTTGTCGATCTTTATTACCAAAATAGAATCTTTAGATTTTTTAAAAATCAATTTTATTTCAGTTTTTCAAAATTTTGAACGTAAATATTGGACAAATTTGGAATTGAATTCCAAATTTGTCCAAATAATGATTTGGATATTATAATGAAATTGATCTAGAAATAATTAGTCATCCTAAATCTTTCTATGAATAAATACCATCCCATAATTTATTGATAGAAATAATTTATTTATGCAATTAGAACGGATATTACAAATACCCCAATATCTTCAACATACTTTGGTAGGTTTGTTCTTTTGCATAAAGCCAATCAATCAGCTTTCCATTTTTATCGTACTCAATCACTACATGCTTTGGTGAAGGTATCATACAATGTTTAATACCACCATAACCGCTCAATTGATCTTGATAAGCACCGGTATGAAAGAAGCCAATATACAGTGGTTCTTCTTTTACAGACTTTATTTCTTTGGTAGCTAAATAACTAGCACTTGGTTTGCTTTTCGGCAAAAACACTGCATTAATATGTTCTTCCGATGTGTAAAAATCATGGCTATCACAAGTTAATCCACCAAGATGAACCTCTTGATATTCTTCATTCCATTTATTCACTGGTAACATCAGAAATTTTTCGCCAATACCCCATGTATCAGGCAAAGTTGTAATAAATGAACTATCAATCATATACCAAATTTCACGATCGTTTTGCATTTTCTCATCAAGTACACTATAAATAATAGCGCCTGATTCGCCAACAGTAAACGATCCAAACTCAGTATAAATATTGGGCACATCAACCTTGGCAGCTTTACATGCTTTTTTAATGGTGGCAATAATTTCAGTCACCATATAATTATAATCGTAGTCAAAACCTAAAGAGTGCTTGATAGGAAAACCACCACCAATATTTAAGCTGTCTAATTCTGGCGCAATTTTTTTAAGTTGACAATATAAATTCAATACTTTGTTCAATTCGCTCCAATAATAGATATCATCTTTGATACCTTTATTCATAAAAAAATGAAGCATCTTTAATTGAAACTTTTCATTGCCTTTCAATTTATCAACATAAAACTCAAGTACATCGCGTGTTCTAATACCTAAACGTGAAGTATAAAAATCAAATGAGGCTTCTTCTTCTGCGGCAATTCGAATGCCAATTTTAACTGGATCTTTTGTTCGTATCGATTTTTTATAATCTTCAAACTCATTTTTATTATCCAATACAGGAATTAAATTTTTAAACCCCGCATTAATTAATTGCGATATATTTTTTGTGTAAGCTTTGGTTTTAAATCCATTGCAAATGATAAAAGTATCTTTTGTTATTTTTTTTCGTTCGTATAATTTTCTAATAATTTCTAAATCATATGCAAACGAAGTTTCGAGATGTACACCATGTTTACATGTTTCTTCAACAATAAATGAAAAATGAGAACTTTTAGTGCAGTAGCAATAAAAATATTCACCTTCATATTTTTGCTTCTTGATGGCATCATTAAACATTTTCTTTGCCTTATTAATCTGCATTCCAATTTTTGGCAAATAGGTAATTTTAAAAGGCGTACCATACTTATCAATCAATCGTTTTAAGTCGACACCATTAAAATGCAAATAATTTTCTTTTACTTGAAAACCTTCCTGTGGAAAATCGAAGGTTTGTTTAACGAGATCAGTATATGTATTACTCATGTATACGTAAGTAGCTTTTTAAATAATTTTGTACAAATGTAAAGATGAATTTAATTTAA
>DAOOQH010000169.1:4413-7655 GCA_035388625.1 Chitinophagaceae bacterium
AAATATATTTCCGATGAAATAAAGGATATAAATCATCTTTGAAAAACTCAAAATATGGCGACCGATTATAGCAAGCTTGCAATGTTTTCCAATGGAGAATTTGCCATGGCTCATTTGATGTAATTTTAATATCGCAAATCTTATTTTTTTGATTTCGACCACCATCAAGCGGCACAGTAAGGGCGAGACGACCATTTGGTCCAGTAATATAACATCTATTACGAAGTGATGCACGCACAAAATGCTCATGCGTTTCAATCATAATTTGATTACCTTTCAAATATTGCTGGTACCAAGCAATACAAGGAAAATATTCACAATCTAAAAGTGTTGTTTGTAATTCACTCATTGTATTTTTACAAAATGCGTCTAAAGATAATCATCTTCATTTTTGTTTGTTATTTACTTTCACCTTTTTATGCTTTCGCGGAGATAAAAGATTCGATTAACCGAATTCAAATTTCTTCTAGCCTAGGTCTTCTTTCTCCCACAAATCAAATTGATGATCAAACAGCTTTTTTTGATATTGATATTTCTAAAATTTTTATCGGTGTTGAGATTGATAGAAAACATGATGAAAACAAATCGCATTTTTTAATGATTGAAATCAAAAAGAAATCATTAGAGCAATTTCGATTGAGGCCCATCGTTTATAAAAAAATTAATTTAAATACTAATTCATTTTATATCGATAGTTTAGATTTACCAGATTCACTTTTCACTTCAGGGAATTTTCATGTCATTGCAACACTATTGAATGACTCGTTGCGAGTGATCAACACAAAAAAAATACCGTTTCAATTATTACGTGAAAAAAATCGAATTATACAAGATGAATATTATGTGGTTGATATCAATCAATCGAATAATGAAGTTGATATTACAAAAACGTTTGTAGCTAAGTATTCATTAGATCAAGTAAAGAAAAATATTTTATCGCTCTCTCCGCTTGCAAAAGGACCAGAAGTGAATGTGATAAATGAATTAAAATTATCGGAGGATTTACCAGTCTTGAAACAGTTTTTTTATAATTTTTGGTACAATCGTAATCCACAATCACCCGAACAAGCTTGGAATGAGTATGCGATTACTTTAAATCTTTTGGCAAAAAAATACGGCGATGGTAACAAACTAGGATACGAAACTGACAGAGGTCGAATTTATATTCAGTATGGTCCACCAGATAGGGTTGAACGAATTATCAATGAGAAAGGTGCCCTACCTCACGAAGTATGGTTTTACTATAATTCTGGAACTAAAAGCAATGTAAAATTTCTTTTCTTTCAACCCGGCATGTTAGGTAATGAGATGGTATTGTTGCATTCAAACCAAGCCGATGAAATCATTAATAATTATTGGAAAACAATTTTATTCCAAGATCCAACAAATGGTGCAAACAAATTAACACATAAAGTTTACGAATTTTTTAATTAACGATTACATGAAAAAACTATTTCAAATAACAATGCTATTTTCACTTTTCATTTTACTTCAATCAGGAGGTTGCAATGATGTAAAAGAACTTGAATATATTGGCATTAAAAACACTGAGATCCAAACTTTGGGTTTTAATAATTCTGCCATTCGAATGAATCTTGAATATTATAACCCTAATAAATTTGGTATTGATGTAAAAGAAACCAATTTGAGTATTTACCTAAACGATAAATTTATTGGTCTCGCCGATCAACCTGAAAAAACCCAAGTACCAAAATTATCTAATTTTATTTTTCCTGTGGTGGCACATTTTGATCCTTTAAAAATATTGGGAACTGCTTTTACTTCACTCTTTTCAAAGACTAATAAAGTAACGATTCAAGGAACTGCTAAACTTGGCAAAAGTGGATTGTATATTAAAGTGCCAATTAATATTAGTGAAAATGTGAGTCTGCTTTCTAAATAGAGTCCGTCAATAATATCCGATTTCTTCATTCTTATTGAACGAAAACATTCTATATAAACTCACAAATCCAGTCGTAGAACAATGTTCTGCCAAGCAAAAAGTGTTTATTAGCGTTCTGATATAAATTTTAGAATTTGCCTTTTCATTCTCTCTATATTATCTTTTGTACCTTCGCCCATCTTGATTACCTAATTGTCAAGTTATTGATAAGATTATGAAGTTTGAAAATTACAATATTGCCGAAGAGATAAAACGAAGTTTACTTGAACTAGGATTCAGAAAACCAACTGATATTCAGTATCGTGCCATTCCTTCTATTTTAAAAGGCGAAGATGTGTTGGCCATTGCTCAAACAGGTACTGGCAAAACCGCAGCTTTTGCAATTCCTATTATTCACAAATTACATGATGAACCAAGAGACAGAAATAGTCTTATGGGTGTTCGATGTTTAGTGATGGTGCCTACGCGAGAATTGGCTGTTCAAATAACTGAAGTGTTTGAAACCTTATCAAAATATACCCATGTAAAAGTATTAAGCACCATGGGCGGTGTTGACGAAGCGCCTCAAATTAAACAATTGGAAGAGGGTATAGATGTATTAATTACTACACCTGGCAGAATGTTTGACTTACGAAGCAGAGGACATTTGCATCTTGATGAAACTGAAATTTTGGTTTTAGATGAGGCCGATCACATGTTGGCATTAGGTTTTATTAGAGATATTCGTGATGTGATTCGGTATTTGCCTCGACATCAAACTTTATTTTTTTCAGCTACGATTGATGATGAAATAAAGGATCTAGCCTATTCATTAGTACGTAATCCCATTCGAATTCAAATTTCTCCAAAAGATCCAGTCTCAAAAAATGTTGATCATGCGGTGGCATTTATTGAAATGGATGATAAGCGATTTTTTCTTGAACGCATGATTAAAGAAAACGAAGGCAAAAAGATTTTAGTCTTTGTGCGAACTAAAGTGAGGGCTGAGCGGGTGCATAAGGCAATGGAACGTGTGGGTATCGAAACCATTACGCTTCACGGTGATAAAGAACAGGAAGATCGATTAGAAGTGATGAATAAATTTAGAACAGGCGAAGTGAATATATTAATTGCAACTGATTTGAGTGCTCGTGGAATTGATATTGTGGGTGTAAATTATGTAGTGAATTACGACTTACCCGATATTGCCGAAAACTATGTTCATCGTGTTGGAAGAACAGGACGTGGCATGGAACGTGGACATGCTTATTCGTTTTGTGCCGAAGAAGAAAAAGAAATTCTCGCTGAAATTGAAGGTTTTCTAGGTAAAGAAATTAAGCGTTTTGAAATTGATAAAGCT
>DAOOQH010000170.1:0-2893 GCA_035388625.1 Chitinophagaceae bacterium
AAATTGGGTTAAGTCAATTTGCTGATGGCATTTATTATGTCCAAATCAATACAAAAGATAAAAGCATTACCAAAAAGATTTTAAAAAGATAGAGTAAGACAAAGGCTCGCGATATGATCACGAGCCCTTGTTATTTTAATAATATTTAAAGCGCACTATTTCTTCGCTAATGCCTTTATCTTCTCGTAAATCTCATCTTCTCCACCTTCTTCATAACCACTATGTTGGTAGATTACTTTACCATTTTGGTCAACCACTATTGTGAAAGGAACATTTTGAAAATTTAATGATCGTTTCAAATCACTATTGGGGTCAGTATACGTTGGGAATGTCCAACCTTGTGATTTTGCATATGTTTTAACCATTGCAGTTGCACGCGCATCGTCAATAGAAACTGTCATATAATTAAAATCAGTTTCTTTTTGCCATTCAGGTAATTTGGTTTTGATATTTTTTATTTCTTGCTTGCAAGGTATACACCAAGTTGCCCAAAAGCTAACCATGGTTATTTTACCTTTTTCGAAGGCTTCATTAAATGATATTTGTTTACCATCTAAGCTACGAACTTTAGTGGTTGGAAGATCTTGACTTTGAGCAAAACTCATGAATGATAAAAGAACAAGAGTGATGCTTACGATTACTTTTTTCATTTTTATTTATTTAGTGTTATTTAATCTAAAACAAATATAGACTTACCTTGATTCTAATTTCAAATTTTAAGGTGCTTAACTGATAATTAATGTTTGAAATGTCGCATCCCAGTTATTACCATCACCAAATTATTGTCTTTACAATACTGAATTGAATCCTTATCACGTATACTTCCTCCAGGTTGTATAAAGGCTTTGATTCCATTTTCATGTGCTATCTTAACACAATCGTCGAAAGGAAAAAATGCATCCGACGCCAAAACTGCATCTTTTAAATCAAATTTAAACTGATTGGCTTTTTCAATTGATTGCTTTAATGAATCAATTCTGGAAGTTTGCCCGCAACCCTTTCCAAGTAATTGTTTGTTTTTTACTAATGCTATGGCATTTGATTTCAAATGTTTACAAATAATATTGGCAAAAATTAAGTCAGATTTCTCATCTTCATTACATAAGCGCCCACCCTCTTCTAACCAAGTTGAAAAATTACCTTGGTCGATATCTTGTTGAATAGTGCCATTTAAAAGTGTTTTTGAAATTGATATATTGTGGACCTTGTGTATTGCTGAACTTTCTTCCTTATTTAATTTCAACAAAATTCTATTCTTCTTTACTTGAAGAATTTCAAGGGCTTCGGATGTAAAATCATTGGCAATTAATACTTCGAAAAAGATATCGTTAATTGCATTGGCCGTTTCTTTATCAATAGATGAATTAGAAATCAGCACACCGCCAAATGCACTTTCCGGATCACTAGATAGAGCAGTATTCCATGCATCTAGCGTGTTAGCTCTCATGGCTACACCGCAAACATTGGTATGTTTAATTATAGCAAATACCGATTCATTCGTATCGTTAAATTCATTGATCAATTGCAGTGCTGCATCCACATCAACTAAATTATTGTACGAAAGTTCTTTGCCATGTAATTGATTAAATAATTCGTTTAGTTTACCAGTAAAACTTGCTTTCTGATGCGGATTCTCTCCATATCGTAAGACTGTTGTTTCTGTATTAAAATAATTTGAAATCGCTATATCATATTGCATGACTACTTCAAAAGCCTTTGCTGCCAATTGCTTTCGTTGTGCAAGGGTTGTTTCACCATTTTGATTCGAAATTGTATCAAGCAAATAGGTATAGTCATCTTTGGATGCTAATACCGCTACATGATTAAAATTTTTTGCTGCAGCTCGTATCATTGAAGGACCACCGATATCTATTTTTTCAATAATTAATTTCTCTTCATTTGTAGAAGCTAGGGTTTCTTCAAAAGGATATAGATCTACAATCACTAAATCAATTTCAGGAATGTCAAATTCTTTCATTTCAGTTAAATCTTGTTCAACTTCTCTTCTGCCCAAAATACCACCGAATATTTTTGGATGTAAAGTTTTAACTCTTCCACCTAAAATGGATGGATAATTTGTTACGTTTTCGGCAGCAATACAGGGAATGCCCATTGCTTCAATAAATTGTTGTGTACCACCGGTTGAGTAGATTGTAATATTTAATTCATTTAATTTTTTAACAAGAGGTTCCAATCCATCTTTATAAAAAACAGAAATAAGGGCAGAAGTAATTTTTTTATTCATGAAATAATTTTGAGCTTATTTAATTCGTTTCAAAACAAGCAATGAGATATTTTGAGCCGCAAAAATAGATACAAAAAATTACAAATCAAGAACAAACGCACCATCATCGTTAATGTCATGCACCATGAAATTTTGTTGAACCAAACTATGCTTAATTTTCATGGCTTTCCAGCTAGGAATACTTGAGTCAATAATAATTTGATTGACATTAAAATTTGATTTTATCCAATCGATATCAGGTTTACTTCGATCACTTAAAATAAGATAATCGATATCAAGCTTTTGTTTCGTTGAAAAATTAGTTTGATGAATTCTAGCGATTGTTTTTTTACCAAATTGGAACAATTCAATCTCTTCGGATTTTTGAATTTGAACAATTGAAGCATCTTTTCTTTTTAATCTATGAAACAATCTAGCTGGTTTTAATAAAAATCGATCACTTGATTTATTGGTCATAAGTGAATCATCATCTGGACAATAATAAGTTTCTCCCTTTATAAATTCAAGAGCCTTCTGCTTTTGTGCATGATAGACAATCATTTTAAGTTGCGATTTAGATTGAATTCTATTGATTGTAAAAGAACTTAAAAGTATCACCACTGAAAGTAATGCATAAGGTAGATACACTTTTTTCTTTTGAATGAACCA
>DAOOQH010000170.1:2993-7654 GCA_035388625.1 Chitinophagaceae bacterium
TAGAAAAACAATAAACTCAATACTGCTAAATAAGACAATTGGAAACCAATATCAATCAACCAAAATGGATTGATACATAGTAAACAAAATGCTGAAACGGCGAGGTTGTTAAAACCTGATATTTCTCTATTCAACATCTCACCGACACCAATAAATGTAAACATAATGGCTGCGCGTGTTACTGATGGAGGCAGACCTGTGATACCAGCAAATAGCCACATAAATACGATAGCAACACTTAAACTTAGTATTCTGTATCGCTTCATAAAAGGTATTAAAAACAATAACCATCTAATACTCATGTATATCATGGCCATATGCATTCCCGAAATTGCAATAATATGCACGATGCCTGTATCTGAATACGCTTGCCAAATCTCATGATCAATATCATTTCTATATCCAATCAGAAGTGCTTCGGCAATTCCATATGAATGATTGTTGGGTATATATTTTCGTAATAAAGAACGTGTACTTTTTCCAAGTTGTGAAAAAAAGCTTGACAAATTCGATTGAACGATTTGAGAACTTGACCATTCCCCTTCTTTTAAATAAGCAGATTGAAAAATATTTTTATGTTGAAGATATTGAGCATAATTAAACTCACCTGGATTGCCATTTGGCTTGATATCTTTAAATACATTTTTTACTAAAATAATCTCTCCCTGTTTCAAACTATTTGCCTGAGCTGATTTTTGAAAATATACGATGGCCTCACCTTTTGTGGATATTGATTTGTTTTCTGATATCAACTGAACAATTTCAACATTCGCCTTTTTAGTCTTTGGTTTATTTTGTGGTTCCTCAGTAATTTGAACCAATGCATAATCAAAATCTTTTAATGAATGTTGATACCACTGCTTAGAACTTGATATGGTATGAATGACACATAGTAAATACCCTAAACTCATTAGAGATGCCTGAATTCCAATTCCTTTTAAATACCGAAATTTTAATTTTGAAAAATCAGGTAGAAATTGAAACAAACTAATTCCCAAACATAAAATAGCAATTAAAATAAAAGGGGGTAACCAAGCATTGGATGGCATGTAAAGGTAGATGCCTATTCCAATCATTAATGGCAGGAGTAGACGTAAAAAAGGAATCTCTTTCCAAAATAAATTCATGACCTCGAAACTTACTTCATAATATACACAGGTCCTTTCGGGTTAAAAAACCTACGGAGTGAATCAACTAATAAAGTGGTATCATTCATTGGATGAGAAGCATTAATAATAACAACAAAGCGACCATTACTATTGATAACACTGGCATTGTTACCATAATTTTTTAGCTTATTGGCTTTTGCTGTTGCACTAGCTTCATTATCGTATGAAAGAATGGCAACATTATACCTTTTGCCTGATGCAACTGGAGCTGCGTTAGGTGTTGTGGTTGATGTTGTGGGAGTATTTGGGTTAACTTGAGATAAGGTATCGTGTACATTTGTTGTTGAATCTGCAACCTTCAAACTATCTGGAATAACTGATGTTGGCATGGTGTCAACTTCAGTAGGTTCAGGTAATGGAACAGTAGCCTCTTCTGGTGCAGCTGATTTACTTTTTTGATAAAATTCGTATCCAAAATAAGCTCCTGCTGCTAATAATCCTAATAAGGCAATAGGAAGAATAATTTTTAAAATAGACGTTTCACTTCGGCGATTGGCAGGAGGATAACTGTAATCGGGTTTATTTTCGATTGTTTCAGCCGATTTCAACTTTTCAACTAATGGTGCAAGTGGCGCAGGTTCAACACCCAGATCTAAATCATCGGATTGATGAAAGACAATCTTATTATTGGACATTGAAAATCTGCCTAAATATTCGATATCATATTTACCTGTTTTAGCAATCTCTTCTTTAACAGATTTACAATATTCTTTAATATTATTTGATGCATTGCTAATACTTACATTTTCGGCGGTTGCAATAAAAGATGCAAAAGTATCGTCAATACTGCCAACAGGGGTAAATGAAATTTTGTACTGAGGTGCTGAAATAGTTTCTGAACTTGAATTATGCTTTGCACCTTCTTTTTTTAAATCAAAAACGCCCAAACCAGGTAGACTACAATATTTGTTTTTTAATAAGAATTTACCGATGTATTTATTTATATCCATTTGCACTTAAATTGAAAAGAATTGTGTCTGTAAATGTAGTATGTTTAATGTGATGAAAAAATTATTGTTTATCTAATTTTATTTCTGGTAATATTTTTCAATCATCCACGTTTAAAATAATCAACTCAAACCCAATTCACCAAATCTTTTTCGATAATATAATCCAATCATCCAACCAATGATTGATCCTAATATTGCGCCTGCCAAAATATCGCTTGGATAATGAACACAAACGTACAATTGCGCATAACAAACCAATATTGCCCATAATAACGCAAGTGGCATTACAAATTTACTTTTTTGACCTAAGGTTGAAATCAAATAAATAGCCATACCAAAATGATTGGTTGCATGACTAGAGGGAAAACTAAAACCGCGTCCACAAGGCACTAATTCTCTAATTGAAAAAAATAAGGATGGATTATTACATGGTCGAATACGATGAATAAATGGCTTGATGATGCTTGCACTGATAAAATCACAAAACACAAAGGTGACAAAGAAAAATGCACACCACCACAAACCCTTTAGTCCTGATTTTTTTATTACAAATACCAATAAAAATAAATATACGGGTGCCCAGAAATAAGGATTTCGTAAAAACAAAACATAAGTATCTAGCCATGAAGAAGCACATTGAGTATGAATAAAGTGTAAAACAGTTTCATCCATATTTTGTATCCAGTTCATCATACAATCTATTTCGTAAAAATCAATATCATTCTTGGTGATGAAGTTTCATTGTAATCATCTAATTGATAATTCCCAAATGATTTAGAATGAGTAAATCCAACAGACTCAAATAAATCTTTCATTTCGGTAAGTGTAAAACTGCTTAGCGATTCTTCAAAATGAAGTTCTTTTGTATCGTCATAAATTGCAATCTCTTTAATTAGTCTGCTTTCAGTATAATGCCTTTTAATAACAAATTTAATTTGATCATGTTGCACAATTTCCTCTCTTTTGGCTTCAATATTTTGAATCGCAAAATTTCTGTTCACAAAATCAATTAAAACATGACCGTTCTTTTTAACAGCATCAAACATACTTTTGGCAGCCAACGAATTATCATGCTTGGTTTTGAAATAACCGAAACTTGTAAAAAGGTTACAAACGATATCATAATAATTTGATCTGAAAGTGCGTCGCATATCATGTACATAAAAATGAAGATGATCATTTTCGAACTGCGAAGCATATTCAATACTATTTTTTGATAGGTCAACTCCAGTCACATCTAAACCGTGTTTAGCAAAGGCAAGAGAGTGCCGACCTTTACCACAGGCCAAATCAAGTAAGGTTGTGGGTGATGTAAGATCAAAATACGTTACCAATTTTTCAACAAATTCACTGGCCTCATCTTCACTTCGTTGTTTATATAAAATATGATAATAAGGTGAGTCGAACCAATCTTCAAACCATTCTTGCATGCTTGTTTGTTTTAGATTGACAAATGTATCCATTGAAAAATAAGAAAATCAGATTTTGTTGAAAGAAATTGCCGAATAAAAAGAACTTTAGCCACCTGAATTAACTGATAATGATAGGAATTTTAGAATATAGTTATAAATGATATCAATAGGTAATGAGAACAAAAATGAAATTTTGAATTCACGGTAAGCAGTATTTTTTGTACATTCGCCGCCAATCATCATAAATCACATATTTTGGCTTTAATCAAATCTATATCAGGCATTCGGGGTACCATTGGCGGAAAACCAGATACAGCCTTAACTCCAATCGACATTGTAAAATACAGCGCTGCATTTGGTAGTTGGGTTCTTGAAAAAACAAAAAACAATAAAATAATTATTGGTCGTGATGCGCGTATGAGTGGCGAAATGGTTAATAATTTAGTCGTTAGCACCTTACAAGCATTAGGTATGCAAGTAATTGATTTGGGATTAAGTACAACACCCACTGTTGAGATGGCGGTAAAAATGGAACATGCCGGTGGTGGAATTATCATTACGGCAAGTCATAATCCGAGAGAATGGAATGCCCTTAAACTATTAAATCACGAAGGTGAATTTATTTCAGGAACTGATGGTGAGCAAGTACTTGAAAAGGGAAATAATGCCGATTTCGTTTTCGCTGAAATTACAAAACTTGGAAGCATTGAAAAGAATGACACCTATATGCAAAAGCATATTGATGCCATTTTAAATCATTCGTTCGTTGACAAGCAATTGATTGAAAAAAAGAATTTCAAAATCGTAGTGGATGGAATTAATAGCACTGGCGCAACTTTTGTTCCTTTTTTATTAGAAGCCCTTGGGGTTAAACAAATAGAAGTGATCAATGCCGAAGTGAACGGGAAATTTAATCATAATCCTGAACCACTTCCTGAAAACCTAAATGAAATAGCCAATACAGTTGTAAAACACAAAGCAGATTTAGGTATCGTAGTGGATCCAGATGTAGATCGTTTATGTTTTGTTTGTGAAGATGGTTCGATGTTTGGAGAAGAATATAGTTTGGTTGCAATTGCTGATTATATTTTATCGAATCAAAAAGGCAATACGGTTTCAAATATGTCAAG
>DAOOQH010000171.1:0-7634 GCA_035388625.1 Chitinophagaceae bacterium
ATCATTGATAAATACTTATACAGTCACTAGTCTTCCAGCTGGACCATACACATTTAATGTAATTGATGCAAATGGATGTACATCTTCAGCATCTGCAACATTAGTTGATCCAACAGTTCTTACTGCTTCTGCAACATTTACCGAAATTATGTGTAATGGTGGAACATCAACTGTTACTGTTACTGCTGCTGGTGGAACTCCAGCATATTCTGGAACAGGAACATTTAACGAGTTGTTCGGATCTCACACTTATACAATTACTGATTCGCATGGTTGTATAGATACTGATTTAGTGCGGATTGCAGTTGCATCAGATGCTATTTTAGATGCAGGTCAAGACGCTACCATTTACCCTGGTGAGACAGTTGAACTATCACCAACTGGTAATTGTTCATTCTTTTCATGGTTCCCGAATTATCATTTAACAGATAATAATATTAAAAATCCAATCGCTTCGCCGCCAGTTACAACCAAGTATATTGTATCTGCCACCACTGAATTTGGATGTGAAGTATCTGATTCAATAACAGTTTTTGTTTCTCCCGAAACTATATTAGATTTGCCCAACGCATTTAGTCCAGGTTCTGGAACGAGTATCAATGATGAATTAAAAATCATTGTAAAAGGAATAGCCACTTTGAAATTTTTCAGAGTCTATAATCGATGGGGACAATTAATATTTGAAACAACAGATATTAATAAAGGATGGAACGGACAATTCAATGGGGTGCCTCAACCTTTAGGTACATATGTTTACCTCATTGATGCAGTAACAAGCTCTGGAAGAAAATTTTATAAACAAGGAAACGTAACTCTAATAAGATAAAAATACGAACTATATGAACATTAAATCGATTACTCAAAAATTAGCAGCATCAGTATTTGCTCTGACAGCATTCTTTTCTGCTCAAGCACAAGATATGCATTTCTCGCAATTCAATGGAGCACCAATGATACTGAATCCCGCATTGACAGGTAATTTTAACGGTCAATATCGAGTTACAGGCATCTATCGAAATCAATGGTCTAGTGTAACTACGCCATATGTAACTTTTGGTGGATCGGTTGATGCACAATTATTTAAAGATGTTGCCATTGCTGATTATTTAGGTGGTGGACTTGCTATTTATAATGATCGATCAGGTGATGGAAATTTAGCAAACTTAACAGCACTCGCCTCTTTAGCTTACCATAAATTTTTAGGTGAAGAAGAAAATAAATCTTTATCAGTTGGACTTCAAGGAGGGTATACTCAAAAATCAATTGATCTATCTAGATTATATTGGCAAGATGAATTTTACAATGGAGGTTTTCAACCAGGTACAACTGGTGAGCAAATTAATCCTAAAATTAGTTATTTTTCAGCAGCTGCAGGTATTTCATGGGCTCATCGTTTAGGAGACAAACTTTCATATCAATTAGGTGTGGCGGGTCATAATTTAAACCAACCAAGAGAATCGTTTCAAAAAAAGAAGAATAATGAAGTTGGTTTAGGAATGCGAATCAATGCACAATTAGGTCTTGTTTGGGATTTAGGAGATAGATTAAGTTTCAAACCTGCATTTATGTATCAAACACAAAGCTCTGCACGTGAAATTATCGCTGGAACTGAATTGTCGTATATTGTTGGATCGCCAGATGTTCGTTCAGTGGCCACATCTGTTTTTGTTGGTGGATGGACACGCCCAGGTGATGCTACAATTATAACTGCAGGTATGGAATTTCAAGGCGTTCGACTTGGGTTTGCATATGATTATAATACTTCAGGTTTAAAAGTGGCTTCTGGTGGAAATGGCGGATTCGAAATTACTTTCCGCTATGTGAAGCCTAATCCGATTGACTTTGCAAGGAAAATTGTTTTCCCTTGTTCAAGATTTTAAAAAAAAAATCTGCAAGTCTTCCTTTTTCAAATTAATACTTCTATATTTACAGCTATATAACATTCAAGGGATGAGAAGAAAATTTTGGTTATTTTCACTAGTTGGTGCGTTTTTTATTTTGGGATCTTTAAATTCGTTTGCAGGTGGCAAAGAAGATCCAGCATCGAAGTTGCCATTTAAGAAAAAACTGGCATGGGCAAATGGTTTGTTTAGAGAGGGTAGTTGGTATACTGCTGAAGAATACTATGTACAACTCAAGAAGGAGCAGCCACGTAATCCTTACGTTACGTACATGCTAGCTGAATGTTTAGCCAAAACACGTGATTATCCACCTGCAGCAGAAATGTATGCAGAAGCGTTTGATTTAGCACCTGAATTATATCCTGAATTACCTTATAAAGAAGGCATCATGCGTAAGCAAAATGCTGATTATGATAAGGCAATCGAATGTTTTAAATTCTATATTAAAAATTATAGAGGAAAAAATAAAAAAATGAAAGTGTATGCGCAACGCGAAATCGATGGTTGCGTGATGGCTAAAAATTCATTAGCTAATCCAGGGAGAGCATTTGTAAAAAATGCAGGTCCTAATGTAAATACTGCTTATACTGAGTTATCACCGCTTCCATTGGGCGATACTGCTTTGTTGTTTTCAACAATGAATCAAAATAAAATAATTGTTTACGGCAAAGATAAGCGTAAAGATTTCGTTTCACGTTTTATGTGGTCTCCAAAAGAATTTGACAATACTCGTATCAAGGATAGTTTTGAAGTAGCCATGAAATTCGAAGATGGTCGTTTTAACGATCCTAAATATCATGTAGGTAACGGTTCATGGAGTCCGGGAGGGAATCGTTTTTATTTTACTAAATGTAAAGAGAATGATAGTATGAAAATTACTTGTAAAATTTATGTCTCTGAATTTAGTAAGAAAACAGGAGTATGGAGTACTCCAAAAGAACCAGGAGAAGCTGGCATGATTAACGCTCCTGAGTCATCAAACACAAATCCTTATTGCGCCATGGTAGGTAAAAAAGAAGTATTGTATTTTGCTTCTGACAGAAAACTTCAAGGAGCTGGTGGATTTGATATTTGGTATTCTGTGTATGACTCTGCTCGTAAAACCTATCGTCGTCCACAAAACTGTGGTAAGAAAGTAAATTCACCTTATGATGAAGTAACGCCTTACTATGATTCTAAGAAAGGGAAATTGTATTTTGCAACCAATGGGTGGTTAAATATGGGCGGATTTGATATTTTTTCGGCAGATGGAGGTCCTACACGATATTCAAACTTAGCTAATTTGGGCTTCCCGATTAATTCGCCAGCTGATGATCTTTATTATATTCAAGATGAAGGTGAAAAAGATAATGGTTATGTGGTTTCAAATAGATTAGGTTCATATTTTGCAAAAAATCCAACTTGTTGTGATGATATTTGGAGAGTAATTAAAGAACCCAATTTCTATGTAAAAGGAAATGTTGTAGATGAAGTGACCAACGAACAAATTTCTCAAGTAGTTGTAAAAATGAGTGATGCAAATACAGTTGCATTAAAAGATACGTTCTTCTCTAAAGAAGGCAATTTCATGTTCTATACACCAATGGGAAATAATTATGCAATAACAGCCGATAAAGCTGGATATATTTCTGGAAGAACAACAGTTAGTACATCGGGTAAATCTGTGATGGATCCAGATGATACAACGATGGTGACAATTTATATGCACAAAATCACAAACGATTTTGAGTTCCATGTTCAAAATGTGTATTACAATTTTAATAATGGCGATTTCCAACCTGATTCATACGGTGCGCTTGATTCACTTGTGAAATTTATGCAAGACAATCCATCAGTGAGTGTTGAGATCAGATCGTATACAGATAATAAAGGAGAACCAGGTTATAACGATGAGCTATCTGTTAAAAGAGCTCAAGCGGTTATGAATTATATGGCAACAAAGAGTATTGATCGGGGGCGAATGATTGCAAGAGGTGAAGGAGAAAAAAATCCAATTGCACCAAATGAAATTCGTGGAAAGGATAACCCAACTGGACGTCAATATAATCGTCGTACCGAATTCAGAATCATTGGTGATTTGCCAGAGAAGAGAATTATCTATGATATGAACCGACCAGACTATATCGACAAATCTGGTAATGATTCAAGAGAGAAAAACTTACGAATTAATACAGACGAAGAAGATGATGGTGTTGCACCAGATGCTGATATTGCACCAGGTAGTCAAGTTGGTAGCGATCGTTAAGAAATAAAAATAGTAAGAAAACCTTCGAATTCGTTCGGAGGTTTTTTGTTTATATGGGTGGATTCTTTTCAGGCAGAGCGACTCTATAAGATTTATCAATAAACATGATTACTGAATCGAACATTTTGCGGAGAATAAATTTCTTTCAAGATTAAGTTTGGTTCAACTTACTAGAGTATAATTTTAATTTAAGAGAATTTCATTTTCCAAACACCAAGTATCGCTTCTTTAATAATTCCTTTCGACATTTTTGAATGACCTTCTTTTCGATCAACAAAAGTGATAGGTACCTCTTTAATGATGAACCCTTTTTTAAGTGCACGAAATTTCATCTCAATTTGAAATGCATATCCAATAAATGCAATTTTGTCAAGATCAATGCTTTCAAGGACCTTTCGTTTGTAACAAACAAAACCCGCAGTACAATCTTTAACATGCATCCATGTTATTAAACGAACATAAACAGAAGCGCCATAGGAGATCAAAATTCTATTCATTGGCCAATTCACTACCTTGCCTCCGCTGATATAACGTGATCCAACACTCATATCGGCACCATCCTGATGGCAAGCATTAAAAAGTCGAATTAAATCATCAGGATTGTGCGAAAAATCTGCATCCATCTCAAATAAATAATCATACTTATTTTCTAAACCCCATTTAAATCCAGCAATATAAGCAGTACCTAAACCTTGCTTTCCTTGACGTTCAATTAAAAATAATTTGTTAGTAAATTCTGTCTGAAGTTGTTTAACCATATTGGCAGTGCCGTCTGGTGAGCCGTCATCAATGATAATTACATGAAACTCATCGGCCAATGAAAAAACCTTTCGAATTATTTTTTCGATATTTTCGATTTCGTTATAGGTTGGTATAATAACAAGTTTCTTCAAGCAAGGATGTTTAGGGTTGGCAAATTACAAGCAGAATGAATATTAAACAATAAAGCAATGACTTTATTTATCTTAAACTTTCTTAAACATGAGTTCATGAAATAGTTTGGTGACGACATTTTTAGTGTCTAAAGCAAAATCGCCCTTCATGATCCAATCATAGTATTGGGGTTCTTTTTTCAAAACCTCTGCAACAGGTTTGTCTTTATATTTTCCGAAATTAAAAACAGCTATCCCATTTACTAATTTGAATCTTCTTGAATAATCGAGAAAATCTTCTCCTTTTGATAGAAGCGCTAACTCTTCAACATTATTTGAAATATCACCATAATATGAAATTTGTGCAAGCAAAATATCCATGGTTGCTAAAGCATCAGCCTCTGCACTATGCGCATTGATAAGTTCTTCGCCACAATAAAATTTATAGGCTGCAGCTAAATTGCGTGGTTCTTTTTTAAAAAATATTTGTTGAACATCTACCAAATGTCGATCTCTAAAATTAACCTCAATACCCGCTCTAAAAAACTCTTCAGTTAAAATTGGAAAGTCAAATTTATTTGAGTTAAAACCACATAAATCGCAATTCTCTAAAAATTGCTTGATACTATTGGCTAATTCTTTAAAGCTTGGTTCATTGGCAACATCTTCATCATAAATACCATGTACTTCAGATGACTCTTTGGGAATGGGAATACCAGGATTTACTCGTCTGGTTTTAATTTCCTTTTTTCCATCTGGATGCATTTTAATGATAGAAAGTTCAACTATTCTATCTTGTGTAATACTAATGCCAGTTGTTTCTAAATCGACACAGGCTAAAGGGCGAGTTAATTTCAAATTCATCTGTAAAAATCGGAATAAACTTTGGTAGTAACAAGTTTAGATTTTTATTGAGCTATTTGCTGAAACCCAAGTCTTTCAATTTGCTGAAAGAAATTGGGAAAGGATTTTTTTACACAAGTATTATTATCGAATTTAATTTGATATCCTTTAATAGCTAGTAAGGTTAATGACATCACGATTCGATGATCACTAAATGATTCAAAGTGAATCACTTGATTTAAATACTCTTTTTCTAATTCTTTTTGAAATGAAAGTAAGTTATTAGCATATTCGAGATGAATACCTATTTTACTTAATTGTGTTTGCAATGCATGAATGCGATTACTTTCCTTTAATTCGAGATGATGAATACCACTTATTTGAATGTTGGGATACTGAATGGCAAAAGCCACAATCAAAGGGATGGCTAAATCTGGATGAGATAAAAAATTAAATATTTGTGAGTTGATTTCTGCAATAGGACTCATTCTTTTAATGATGCATAAATCATTGTGGAATTGAGTTCGAATGCCAAATTGCTCAGCAATGTTTTTTATAGAAGAATCACCTTGAAAACTATTTTCATACAGTCCTTTCATTTTTATATCAACATTATTACTTAAGAACGCCATTGCATAAAAAAAGGTTGCACTACTCCAATCGTTCTCAATGGCATAATCACGAGGGATATAATCTTGATGTGGAATAGTTATCACCTGATTTTTTCTTGAATACAAAATTCCAAATTCACTCATGATATCTAAGGTCATTTGAATATAAGCATCCGAAACTATTTCGTCGATGATACAAATTGAAAGTCCATCTTCAAGTAAAGGTGCAATTAAACATAATGCAGAAATAAATTGTGATGAGGTTTTACCTGAAATCGTTATTTGTCCACCTTTCAAACGTTTTCCTTTTATCAATAAGTTTGGGAATCCAAATTTATCGAGATAAGTAATATCTGCTCCAAGCGCTTGAAGTGCCTCGACAAGCTCTTGAATTGGTCTTTGTTTCATTCGCTCACTTCCTGATAAGGTAAATTCTCTACCTTCTTGAATTGCACAAAATGCTGTAAGCAAACGAAATGGGGTGCCAGCATCTTCAATTTCTAAACTTGTACTTTCTTTTGATCGTTTAATTTTTAGAAGGAGTTGATTTAGAAGAACAGTATCATTAGCTGTTGACAAATTTTCAATGGCGAATGCATGATCGCAAAGTGCTCGTATCATTAAAACTCGATTGCTTATACTTTTTGAAGATGGAAGTTCAATGTTTCCGACTAATGAATCAGCGTTAAATTTTGTGATCATGAAGTAAATGTTGATTCAATATTTTTTTCTGATACGAGTACATGGATATCACAATTTCCTAATTCATTTAAAAGACTCATTCGAATACCATCTTTATTTTTTTTATCATGTTGAAGAAATGTTTTGATTGCTTCAAATGAATAGTCAAAATCTAAATGAGGAAATAGCGATTCTTTGAGCTTTGTAAATTGTTTTAAAATTTGAGGATCTAATTTAAAGAGAGCTTCAGAAATTTTAAGTTCATGCATCATGCCAAATAAAATGGCCTCTCCATGTAGTAAAGGTGAAGAGGTAGTTAGCGAATAACTTTCAATCGCATGCCCCAATGTATGACCAAAGTTTAAGGTTTGTCGAATCCCATAATCTCTTTCATCTTGAAGAACAATATTGATTTTCGCTTGTAATGATTTTTGAATAGTCGCTAACGAATAAAATTCTTGTTCTTGAAATTGTATCATTT
>DAOOQH010000172.1:0-7629 GCA_035388625.1 Chitinophagaceae bacterium
TATTTTAGTATCACAAAACGCCGAATCATTCTGTGGATCCATATATCTTAGATAATACCAACTGCTGCCTGCATAACCTGGCATGGTATCTGTTTCTCGAGTGGTATTGTCATTTAAATTCATCCATTCAGTAGCATTTGCCAAAGGGCCTTTACCGTTTGGTCCGGCACTATAAGTTTTTAAATGAGGGAGCTCCAATGGTAATTCATTTTCACTTAAGGCAAAAGGCGTATTATTCTCATTATAGGTAATTGGAAATGGTTCACCCCAATATCGTTGACGACTAAAACCAGCATCACGCATTCTGAAATTAATTTTTCGCACACCAATATTCATCTCCTCAACTTTAGAAAGCACAAGTGAAAGGGCATCTTTAAATTTGAGTCCATTCATGAAGTCTGAATTACAATAGATAATATCTTTCTCTTCATAAGCTGATTCTGAAATATCTTTCCCTTCAAAGATATTGGGAATAAGAATATCAAAATGTTTAGCAAAAGCATAATCTCTGCTATCGCCACAAGGTACTGCCATAATCGCGCCAGTTCCGTATCCCATTAAAACATAATCAGCAATCCAAATCGGAATTTGTTTGCCACTAAATGGGTGTATTGCATAAGCGCCAGTAAAAGCACCAGTTACTTTTTTTGTTTCAGATAGTCGATCACGTTCACTTCGTGAAGTCACATATTTTTGATAGGCTTCAATTTCTGCTTTTTGTTGAACTGTAGTTATTTCACTAACCAAATGATGTTCAGGAGCCAATACCATAAACGAAACACCGAATAAGGTATCTGGTCGTGTTGTGAATACTCGAATTGTGGCAGCCGATTTTTCAATATTAAAATTTACTTCTGCGCCTTCACTTTTACCTATCCAATTTCGTTGCATTTCTTTTAAACTCTCTGGGAAATCCACTCTATTTAATCCTTCTAATAATCTTTCTGCGTAAGATGTAATTCTCAAGAACCATTGACTCATGAGCTTTCTTTCAACGGGATGTCCGCCACGTTCAGAAACTCCATTCACCACTTCATCATTTGCTAATACGGTTCCAAGCGCTTCGCACCAATTCACATAACTTTCAGCTCGATAGGCTAATCGATATTTCATCAATTCAGCTTCGATATCAATGGCTTCATGGTCAACTTGATTGGCATTTAACTGAGTGATCTTTTCTTTAAGATCATCAATTGGTTCGGCTTTAGTTGTTTCAGGATTGTACCAACTATTATAGAGTTGAAGAAATATCCACTGCGTCCATTTGTAGTAATTAGGATCTGATGTTTGAACTTCTCTGCTCCAGTCAAAAGAGAAACCGATATTGTTTAATTGTTCTTTGTATCGAGCAATATTTTTTTCAGTTGTTTCGGTTGGATGTTGACCAGTTTCAATAGCGTATTGTTCAGCGGGTAACCCAAATGAATCGAATCCCATTGGATGTAAAACATTATAGCCTTTTAATCTCTTGTATCGTGCATAAATATCACTTGCAATATAACCTAATGGGTGACCAACATGTAATCCTGCTCCTGAAGGGTAGGGGAACATATCCAATACATAACATTTGGGTTTTGAAGTATCATTTGAAATTTTATAGGCTTGGGTTTCGGTCCAAATTTGGTGCCATTTTTTTTCTATTTCGCGAAAATTATATTGCATAATAATGATTAATATTTACTAAAGTGGCCAAAGATAATTGATATATAGTAAGGATGAAAGAAGGGATGTTTAAAAGTTAATCAGAAGTGAGGATATAAAGACTATTGAAAAGATGAATTGATAGAAATATGAATCATTTGATATTAGAAAGCTAGAAACTGCCTTCTTTCTTAATACTGAGTTCGCAAAAATAAATTCAATAGTTTATTTTAGATATGCATTATTGATGAATGAATTGCAAGTAGCTTCAAGCAATAAACCGAATTTAAGGACAATTCGAAGCTGTTGGCATAGCCAACTAAGAACATAATATATCACGAAGCCATAGGCTTCGGAGAGATGATTTGGTTTGGGAATTGCTAGAAGCAATAGAATAATTCTTCGAAGCGAAAGACGCTTCGAAGAATTATTAAACTTTAATTTAATTAATCCTGAAGGGATTAAATGTTTATAGAATTTAATGAATCAAATGATTCGACCCTGAAGGGGTCACATATAATTTATAATTTTGATTTGCATTACATTAATAATCTCTAAGTAAATAATTTGTTCGAATATTTAGTTATAAAGTTGCTAGAAGTAAAAGAATAAAACTTCGAAGCGAAGGACGCTTCGAAGAACTATTAAACTATAATTTAATCAATCCTGAAGGGATTAAATGTTTTTAGAACTTAATGAATCATATGATTCGACCCTGAAGGGGTCGCATATAATTTATAATTTTGATTTGCATCACATTAATAATCTCTAATGAAATGAGTTATTCGAATATTTAGTTATAGAGTTGCTGAAAGCAAAAGAAAAATTCCTCAAAGCGAAGGCCATCTATGAAGTCATAATACAAGGAATTATGTTTTGAGCAGATTGCTAAGTGGCAACGATTGAGGCGGATACCCCGCAAACGAAACTCGCGGCTTTGGGCGAGTGAGTGC
Organism: Chitinophagaceae bacterium; assembly: GCA_035388625.1. GTDB lineage: Bacteria > Bacteroidota > Bacteroidia > Chitinophagales > Chitinophagaceae > OLB11. The sequence continues at coordinate 2,595 of DAOOQH010000172.1, forward strand.
GGAGTAAGAGCCGAAAGCGTGTTCGCCACCCAAAATGAAATAATGTATTATGTGGTTTAATTACATTTTGATACGAGGATCAACAACTGTATAAAGAATGTCAACCAAAATGTTCATGATGATAAAAATGAGTGCAGTAAAAAGCACCGATCCCATGACCACTGGGAAATCAAATTTATTGAGTGCGTCTACAGTAATTTTACCCAGACCTTTCCAACCAAAAATATATTCAATAAAAAATGATCCGGCGAGTAATTCGGCAAACCAACCTGAAATTGATGTGATAACTGGGTTCAACGCATTTCGCAATGCGTGACGCCATACAACCATTTTTTTTGTGAGACCTTTTGCATATGCTGTTCGAATATAATCTTGATTCAAAACATCGAGCATTGAACTTCTTGTGATTTGTACAATGATAGCAATTGGACGAATTGATAAGGTTAAAACAGGCAGAATTAAACTTTTTAAAACAAAATGTCTTCCAGTAAAAGGATCGTAATCCCACATGGGCGATACAATGCTGAGTCCAGTATAATCTTTCAATAAAAACCCAAAAATATAAGCCATTAAAATACCAGCAAAAAAAGAGGGGACTGAGATACCTAAGATACTAGAAAAAATGACGGATGTATCGAGCCATGTATTTTGTTTTAAAGCAGCAATTGTACCTAAAAATATACCAATGATAGATGCAATTAAAATAGAAAGACTCGCTAAAATTAAAGTGCCAGGGAAGGCATCTAAGAGCATTTCATTCACTTCTTTTTTGGTTTGATACGACCGCCGGAGATAGGGAGATTTTAAAACAAGATTGTTTTTATCGCTCACTGAGATAAGGGTTGTATAGTTATACTTTTCTCTTGTCTCGTCAGATTTTTCATGAATAGCAATTGGCGAAAGATCATTGAGGTAAAGTAAAAATTGTTGTGGAAGTGGCTTGTCGAGATAAAGTTCTTTTCGGATATTGGCAATCGATTTTGCGTCGCTTCGTTGACCCATGGTGAGCCTAGCAGGATCAGCGGGTAAAATAACGAAGAATAAAAAAAACACAATCGCAATCACACCAAGAAGTACGAAAAAGCTATTGATAATTTTTTTTATTAGAAAATGAAACACCCTATTATTTAAGTTCGTTGAGAAGCTTTTTAATTTCTTCTTTTTTTTCTAAAGATAATACAAAGGTTTTTTCTTCTTCAATTTTTTTAAGTTCTTTGTTTAATTCCAAAGATTGTTTTTCGAATAAAGCGCATACTTTACAAACTAAAAGATGGAACTTAAGCGCAATGAACTGTTTGAATGATAATTTCTCAAACTCTTTTATAACAACTAGTTTTGTGGCTTCTTTGCAATTCAACATTAATTTTTTACTTCCTAAGGCTTCCATAATGATTGTAGTTTATGCAATTTCTGATTTCTTTTCAATACAATCTCTTAATTGCAATTTTGCTCGGTGCATGATTACCCAAAAGTTTGACGGTGTGATATCAAATGCCTTACAGATGGTTTCTGTTTTTTCATCATCAATAAGTTTCATTTTGCTTACTTGATTCCATGTAGAGGGCAATAATTCCATGCATTGATCTATAATTTGATTGAGTTCTTTTTGTTGCAGCGATTCTAAACCTGATATTGGCATTGCTTTCGGTGCCGTTAAATTATTCCAGTGAGAACCTCCTTCTTCATTAAAAAAATATCCGTAATCCGATTCGGTGATAACTACTTTTGAAGTACGCGATTTTTTTCTGTAGAGGTCTATAATTTTATTTTTTAAAATACTCGTGAGCCAAGTTTTTTCATTTGCATTACCCTGATATTGTTCGCGTGATTTATAAGCAGACAGAAAAGTTTCTTGAACTAGATCTTCGGCCTGTTCTCTATCGTTGATACGATAGATGGCATATGAAAACAAATAGTCGGCATAATTGGTAATCCATTTGTCGGGAGATAAAGTGTTTTGCATGGAACCAAATATAGTATTTCTATTTTCTAAGTCTATTATTAGGGTTGTATACTATCTTGAATAACAGATAAGACTGGAAATAAAGGTGTTGAATTATCCTTCATGTCGATGTTTAATTTTGATAAATTAGGATAATCGGCATAGCTCCATTTATTTAGTACAGTGCCATTTTTGATATGCATTAAACCTGGGTTTGTGCGCATCGCTGTTTTACATACCGTTCCGTCGATTGAGTAAAAGTCCAAATTTAATTGATGTTTTGCATTAAACGCTTTTGTTGCCACATCGTTTGATGAACTGATAGCAATAAGTGGAATATTTGCTTTCTTACAATCTGCCTCTAATGTTCGCAATGTTGCTATATTGCTTGTGTTTGCTTCATCAACATCCTTCACAAAAAGAATAAATACATTGCCTGTATATTTTAAAATAGTTTGGGTAATATCTTCTCCATTATAATTGCTAATGACAAAATCTTTGATAGGAGGTTCATTTTTTGCTGGACTCACCAATTTACTTTTGTTTTCAGCAAACTCCCAATTTACGGTATCCTGCCAAGGGAAATTATTTTGATCGAAATCTTTAAGTTCTCCTGTTTTTTTATTTTTATAGGTTAATAAATTCTCATATACTTCAGGTATATAATCTTTTCCAGGCGTCATTTCGTTATATAAATTATTGCCCACTCGATAAGCCAAACAATCTTTAAATGGTAAATGTTTTAAAGCATACCATTGTACAAATAATGTGAGTAAAAGAGTGAGAACCATGATGGTTGTCGCAATTTTATTTGAAAAGGCTTGTGCAATTTTTTTCCTGAAAAATACAAGTATGAGAAGTAGTGCTAATAAAATCAAATCTTTCATAAATGATTCATTCGCTTGGAGTTTAATGCAATCGCCAAAGCAACCACATTCTTTCACTTTGCCACTATACATGGCATAGCCAGTTAAAAATGTAAAGAAGATAGTTAAAGCAAGAATGAGGAACGAAAATAATTTAAAACGATAACCAATGATGAGGGCAATACCTGCCACAATTTCAAAAGTGATCATCATAATTGAAAAAAACAATTTATACTGATCAAGCATATGCATTAATGAAGGCATATAACCATCTTTTGCCCAAATTTCAAAGAACTCTCCCATTTTATATGCCAGTCCGGATGGGTCGTTGGCTTTGATAAGTCCTGAAAAAATAAACAAAACACCCACAAAAATTCGGATGACGGTAAGGGCTATAGTAAGGGATTTGTTTTGGTGTGACATAGATTTTAATTTGAGAACAAATATAGTTGTCGAACACTTGAAAAGAAGTAAAAGAAATGTCAATAGATCATTGTGCTTTAAATTATATTTTGATAGCCTTCTTGAATATTAAGGCTTTTAGAAATGAAGTATTTTTTCGTTCTTTGCAATCGGAATGAAAAAAATAGTAATTGCCATAGATGGCTTTTCTTCAACAGGTAAAAGTACACTCGCTAAACAATTGGCGGACAAACTTAATTATACATATGTAGATAGCGGTGCGATGTATCGTGCAATCACCCTTTATTTTTTAGATCATGGTGTTGATTTTGCAGACAAAGTTCAAATTAGTAAATCGCTAGAAAGTATTGAACTTAAATTCATAGATAATAAAATATCTTTAAATGGACAAGTAGTTGATGAGCAAATTAGAACCATGGCTATTGCCAATTTAGTAAGTGAAGTTGCGGCTTTAAAAGAAGTGAGGAAGTTTGCTGTGGCTCAACAACAATCATTTGGAAATGAAAAAGGGATTGTAATGGATGGCCGTGACATTGGTACTACAGTATTTCCTAAAGCCGAATTGAAAATTTATTTAACGGCAGATGAGCATACACGTGGACTTCGACGGTATGAAGAAATGAAGGTTAAGAACCAAAGCATTACTATGGATGAAGTGACAGAGAATCTTAAGCATCGCGATTTGATAGATTCAACACGTGAAATAAGTCCGCTAAGAAAAGCAAAGGATGCCCAGGTAATTGATAATAGTCAACTCACCATGGAAGAACAATTGGAAATCGCTTACCAATATGCCTTAGAACGAATAAACAATTAGCCATTTAATATTTCATGTTGCACCTTTTCAACTGAAAAGGATTCAGGATAAGCGTCCAAGAGTTTATGAATCACGGTCTCTACAACTGCATCTGGGCATGAGGCTCCTGATGTAATTAAAACTTTTACTTTTTCTTTTGTAGGTAAGAAATTGGAAGTGATTATTTCTTTTGAATCGTGAATTAGATAATGTTGAATACTACCATTTGAAAGGATTTTGAGTTCATTTTCAATAAAATAGGTTGGCAGTTTTTGTTCACATAGTTCAACTAAATGCGATGTGTTTGAACTATTATATCCACCAACAACAATGGCTAGGTCTGCTTCGGTTTCTAATAACCCTACAACAGCACTTTGATTATCATTGGTTGCATAACATAAAGTATCTTTTGTATCTGCAAATCTTTGATGATCTATTGATTCGTATTGAGACACAATCTCTTTTAAGTAGTCGGCAATTTCTTGTGTATCACTAGCAAGCATGGTAGTTTGATTAACAACACCAATTCGATCAAAATCGGTTTCTACATTAAAATTAATTGAATATTGTCCTTTAAATTCATCGTAGAATTGGGTAAGATCAACTTGTTTTAAAATATACTTCTCAAGCGCTTTTGCCTCATTCAAATCTTTGACAACCAATGAAGGTGAATTAAAACTACTATGCGAAAAGGTTGCTCTTGTTTCTTCATGCATCGGCTTCCCATGGATTATAATGGTATATCCTTTTTTGCCAATTTGTTCGGATCGATTCCAAACTTTTTCAACAAACGGACAGGTGGTATTGTATTTTAATGGATCGATACCAATACTGCGAAGTTTTGCTTCAGTTTCAAGTGTTGTTCCGAAAGCGGGAATGATAATGATATCATCTTGGTTAAGTTCATCCCATTCAACAAAGTGATTTCCAACAGTGTCCATAATAAAACGAACACCATTTTTAATTAAATCTGCATTGACTGGTGGGTTGTGAATCATCTCACTTAAG
>DAOOQH010000173.1:0-3640 GCA_035388625.1 Chitinophagaceae bacterium
TGTTTTCGAAACTACTATTGGTGAATAATGGTTCGGTATGACATGTAGCGCAGTTGGCACGAAATAGTTTTAGTCCGTTTATTTCCTGTGACGTAAACTCAATTTGTTTTTTTGTGTAGCGATCATATTTTGAATCAAACGAATTGAGTTGAACCAAAAATTGTGTGATTGCATTCAAAAAGTGTTTTTGATTGATCAAGGTATCGTCATAAGCAGACTTAAATAGTTGTTTGTATCGAGAAGATCTATTTAATTTTAATATCACATGATCCATCGTTTCATCCATTTCTAATTTATTGGTAATAGGTGAAATCGCTTGCTCTTCGAGATGTTGAACACCTCCATCCCACATAAAAGATTTATTCCAAGCAAGATTCATTAAGGAAGGTGCATTCCGTGGACCAAATAATCCTTGAATACCATGACTCAATTTATGATCAACATGCGCAAAACCCGTTGCTTGTAAATGACAAGAAGCACATGAAATGGTGCTATCTTTAGAAAGAATTGGATCATAAAAAAGTCTCCTTCCAAGCTGGAATCCTTGTTCACTGATTGAAAATTTTGAAACATTGAATACAGTCTTTGGCCAACCCTTAGGTGAAATAAATTTTATTTTTGCATCATGTGTGGTATCAAATGACACGATAAAAATTAATAGAAAGAAAGATAGAAAAATGATATTTAATTTCGAGATTCTCATTATTTTTTCTCAGCTATATTGGAAGAATCATGAAACATTTCCATATAATTATCAGCTATTTTAAGTGCTTCTACAGAAGGTAGTACTACATTATTTAAAGAGGTGAGATGAATACCACTAAACCAAGTTGCTATATCAGCTTGCAAAATAATGGTCTGTGTGAGACCATCTTTAATCGTACATTCTCTCAAAGGGATTTGAACTTTTCGCAACATCAAATATGGCTCCTTATATCCTCCAATATGAAATTCAAATTGATGATGCATGGTATTGCAAGAAGGTGAAGAACCAACAAGTTTTGCATTGATATAGCCAGTATTCCATGCCCAATACATACCAAAAGTTGGATCTAAAGCACCACCCAAAGCACCCGATACACTAGCTATACTATCAACGCCAATATTAAATGAAAGAGAAGAATAAATACCCGAAGGAATTTGTTCAATTTTAAAATAAAGTGAATTAGAATCCTCTGCATCAACCAAATGATAGCTATTCGGCTCTTGGTAAATAAAATGATCATTCAACAATTTGAGTGAGCTCATATAAAATTTAAATGTTTCGATTGAAACAGAATCTCCATTTTCAGTTCGATACATTTTTTCATTTAATTGAAGAGGCTTGCCATTAAAAACTGGAAGAATTTGAATCGCCAAGGCGCCTTGTGCTGCAACAAATTGTGTTGAAGACATAACAAGAACGAAAAAGATTAAGATTTTATTTATAGTTTTATACTTCATTTCTAAGTGAGGAGAATAGGAATATGTTTGGTTCAAATGTACATAGATAATTTTCTTCTGCAAAGAATGAAAATTATGATCTTCTTTTCTTATACTTATTAAAAATAATTCGGCATTTTTAATTGACTATATGGAATTGATTATAGGATTAATATCGATTCAATATATAAAGGAATAAATAAAAATCTAATTTAGTCAACTATTTAAAATACTTAACTTATCACCTAACCTATTTAGTTAACGCAATGTCTTAGAATGAAAACAATATTGAACATGAAAAATATCTACCTATTCCTATTTTTTTTGCTTTTGAATACTCTATCAAAGCAATCCAACGCACAAACTTATCACTGGAGTGTTTTGACAGGCGATAGTACCATCAACCAAGATTTTGCAAGTTGTATCGAAAAAGATGCATCTAATAATTTAATCGTCTGTGGTTGGTTTAGAGGGCAGATTCAACTCGATCCAGCTTCTTCAAGTTCGTATAACTTAACAAGCACTGGCGCTTCTGCATTTATCGTGAAGTATAGCTATTCAGGCGTATTTCAATGGGCAAAGGCCATACAAGGAAATGCATATGTAAGTATCAATGATGTAGCAACGGATGCAAACAATAATATTTATGTTACAGGTACACATGCATCAAGTACAGATTTTGATCCGGGTCCGGGTGTGGCAACCAGAGTATCATTAGGAGGAAGTAGTAATATGTTTGTTGCCAAATACGATAGTAATGGCAATTTCAAATGGGCAAATACTTGTGGATCTTCGGGTAATACGGATGCAGGTTATGCAATTCATGTTGACGCATTGAATAATGTTATGGTTGCCGGTCATTTTACCGCTACAGCTTATTTTGATCCTGCACTTTCAGCTGGTGGTCAAATTCAGGCTATCAGTGGTTTAGATGCTTTTATAGCTAAATACGATCAGCTCGGAAATTTCCAATGGGTGAAAGGCTGGGCCGCTTCAAAAATGTTTGGACTCACCTCAGATAATGCAGGTTCTGTGTATGCTTTTTCAGAATTTGATTTAACAATGGATACTGACCCTGGAACGGGTGTATCAAATATCGTATCGAATGGGGATGTAGATATATTTTTAATTAAACTTTCAGCCGCGGGCAATTTTATTTGGGGAAAATCAATTGGTAGTAATGGTTACGAATCGGCAGGAAGTATAAAATTTGCAAACAATTCATTATATATATGTGGACAGTATAGCGATACAATGGATATTGATTTCGGTGCTGGGGTAACCATGTTTCAACCTATCAATAATGGTAATGCCTATATCGCTAAATGCGACACATCGGGCAACCTATCATGGGCAAAGACAATTGGTGATTCATCTTATATTCGTTTTGAAGATTTACATATTGCCAGCAATAATGATATTACGGTGGTGGGTGAATACTTTTCGTATAGTATCAATGGCCTTGATATCAATCCTGGATCTGGTATTTATTATGTAGAATCGAATAGCAAGGTTGAAACTGGTGTAATTTTAAGATTAGATGCCAATGGAAATTTTAAAAATGGATTTGATATTGAAAATTCAGATCGCATGATTTTGTACGATGTGGTAACAGATGATAACAATAATGCCTTTGTTGTGGGCTATTACACTGATTCTGTTTATATTAACCCAAGCAGTTCAAGTTTGAGTGCTATTTCAAAGGGATATGAAGATATTTTAATTGCAAAATATTCGTTTGACTCACCAAGTAATACACTCGATGAAGTTGACGACTCTTTTGTTTTAGTTTATCCAAATCCGGCAAACAACGAAGTAACCATTTCATGGAAAAATGACGATAATCAACCGAATCAAATATTGTTGTTTAATTCGCTAGGTGCACTCATATCAAAATATCCAATTGAAGAAAAGTTTGAGTTTAGAAAAACAATAAAAACGAATCACTTAACGAAAGGAATGTATATTGTACAGTTGATAAGTCGGGATGGCATGAACTATTCTAAAAAACTGACTATAGAGTAGGACTGCTTTTTCATTAAGTGAATAAGAAAGAATATATGATGATTTTAAAGCATAATCATGATTAGCAATTTTCTTTATAATGAAGATATCATCATAATTATACTATTCTTCAAAGCGTCCGCACTGTTCTATGAACGGTCCTTCTCTTCGAAGAAATATTCTGTTGCTTGTAGCAACAATTACAAATCTTCAT
>DAOOQH010000173.1:3740-7608 GCA_035388625.1 Chitinophagaceae bacterium
TGAATTAAATTCTTGAAAATACTTTCGGCTAGATAAACTAGTTTGTCACGGGTTATAAACCCGCGCCAGCCTTAAATATAAAATTGTCAAATCAAAGCGTTCTTCGAAGCGTCCTTCGCTTCGAAGAAATATTCTGTTGCTTGTAGCAACAATTACAAATCTTCATTGAATTAAATTCTTGAAAATACTTTCGGCTAGATAAACTAGTTTGTCACGGGTTACAAACCCGCGCCAGCCATTCTAATGACTTTAGATACGAAGTATGAAACACTTCGCAACTAAAGTCTAATTTTATTATTTACAAATTCTTAATTAACTCATCCGCAAACTCACTTGTTTTAAGCAAGGTTGCATTTTCCATGAGCTTATGAAAATCAATTGTAACGCGTTTACTTTTAATGGTTCGGCCAACAGAATTGGTAATTAAATCAGCAGCCTCAGTCCACCCCATGTATTCGAACATCATGACTGCACTTAAAATTACAGATGATGGATTCATTGTATTGGTATTTGCAAAACGTGGTGCAGTGCCATGTGTTGCTTCAAACACCGCATGCCCCGTAAGGTAATTAATATTTGCACCCGGTGCAATTCCAATACCTCCAACCTGAGCTGCAAGAGCATCGCTAATATAATCGCCATTTAAATTTAAGGTTGCAATCACACTATAATCTTGTGGTGCTAATAAAGCTTGCTGTAAAAAATTATCAGCAATGGCATCTTTAACAATCACTCTTCCGCCAATACTAGCCACTTTCATTTCTTCATTGGCAACCGCTTCGCCACTTTCTTTTTTGGTTTGCTCCCATTGATTCCAAGTATATACCTTATCAGCATAATCGCGTTCAGCTAATTCATATCCCCAATTTTTAAACGCACCTTCAGTAAATTTCATGATATTACCTTTATGAACTAAAGTTAAGGAAGGCAATTTATTTGCTATGGCATATTCAATAGCCGATTTAATTAATCGTTCGCTACCTTCTTTACTTACAGGTTTAACACCAAATGAAGTTGTTTCGGGAAAGCGAATATTCTTTACACCCATTTCATTTGTGAGGAAGTCGAGCATTTTTTTTGCTTCAGGTGTACCTGTCATAAATTCGATACCCGCATAAATATCTTCAGTATTTTCACGAAAAATCACCATTTTCACTTTTTCTGGATGCCACATCGGTGAAGGCGTTCCTTCAAAATAACGTACAGGTCGTAAACAAACATATAAATCAAGTTCTTGTCGAAGTGCCACATTTAAACTTCGGATACCTCCACCAACAGGTGTTGTAAGTGGACCTTTTATCGAAATCAAATATTCTTTAAATGCATCCATTGTTGCTTCAGGCATCCAAGATCCTGTGGCATTAAATGCTTTTTCGCCAGCTAAAACCTCCATCCATTCTATCTTTCGTTCACCATGGTAAGCTTTTTGTACCGCTGCATCAAGCACACGCACACTTGCTTTCCAAATATCTGGCCCAATTCCATCGCCTTCTATAAAGGGTATAATTGGATGATTAGGAACATTGAGCTTGCCGTTTAGCATGGTTATTTTTTGAGCCATTTTTTATCTATTTTATGATATTGATTATTATTAATCTTGTTTAAATTTCAATTTTGGCGCAAATGTAAATCACATAAATGAAATTATGAATTTGAATCTATACCTTCGCACCTGCATTTATTTAAATGAAGAAGATTGATTTAATTCATTTAAATAAATTGAATCGAATATCTGTAAACCGTGTTAAAATTCGTAGACTTCGAGGACTTGAAATTTGTGAGTAGACTTAGGTCAATGAGTTGATTTTATGTTGAGAAGAGTTAAGAATTTAGATTGTGTTGAAAGAATGTGAATCGAAGGTGCGTGAAGGATAGAAGCGAAAAGCGCCTCTCGTTTGTCAAAACGAGAGGACTTGAAGCGAATAGCCTGACCCGATATCGCGCTTGGCTTCGGCGCGATGAGGGCACGCCCAAATAAAAAAAACAAAAAAAAGAAGTGCAATAAAAAAATTAAAACATGGCTAAAGCAAAAACAACAAAACCAGAAAAGACATCGAAAGCAACGAAAGCGAAAAAAGATTTTTTTAATGAATCGTCCATGTCGTTCATCACCACCTATATGAATAACGCCTCTCCAACAGGGTTTGAGGCTAGTGGACAAAAAATATGGCTCGATTATTTGAAGCCTTATATAGATACACATCTTGTAGATCCTTACGGAACTGCGGTAGGTATTATCAATCCTGATGCACCTTATAAAGTAGTAATTGAAGCGCATGCAGATGAAATATCATGGTTTGTAAAGTATATTACCAGTGACGGTTTTATTCATGTTTGTAGAAACGGAGGAAGCGATCATCAAATTGCGCCGTCAAAACGTGTGAATATTCATACCAAAAAAGGCATCGTACGTGGTGTATTTGGATGGCCAGCAATTCATGTGCGCACCCCACAAAATGAAAAGAAGCCCGAAATTGAAACCATTTGGATTGATGTGCATTGCAAAAATAAAAAAGAAGTAGAGGAATTAGGTATTCATGTTGGTTGTGTATGCACCTTTACCGAAGGTTTTGAAGAGGGGAATCATGGTTATTGGTTAGGACGTGCTTTTGACAATAGAATGGGTGGCGTTATTATTGCTGAAGTGGCACGTTTACTTCATGAAAATAAAAAGAAATTGCCTTTTGGATTGTATATCGTGAACTCAGTTCAAGAAGAAGTTGGATTGAATGGCGCTACCATGATTGCGCAGCGACTTAAACCTGACGTGGCTATTTGTACCGATGTAACCCATGATACCACTACACCCATGATGAGTAAAGCGGCACAAGGTGAAGCAAGTTGTGGTGGTGGTCCTGTGCTTAGCTATGCGCCTGCAGTACATAATATTTTATTAGACATTATTCTAGATACAGCCAAGAAAAATAAAATCGATCATCAATTGCAAGCTTCATCACGATTTACAGGAACAGATACCGATGCGTTTGCATTTAGTAACGGTGGTGTACCTAGTGCACTTATATCATTACCATTGCGTTATATGCATACCACAGTTGAAACAGTACATAAAAATGATGTTGAAAACTGTATCAAATTAATGTATGAAGTACTTTTAAAATTGAGTCCAAAAACTAGTTATCAGTATTTGTAAAAATTAAAGTTTGAAATAATAATTAGATTGAACTCTGTTGAACAATTATAGCTTCTTAGGATGAGATAAGACCTTTTGGGTGGCAGACACGCTTTCCGTTTCTACGCCCTGCCCAAAGCGTCAGGGGGTATCCACTACAATCGTTGCCACAGAGTGCTAAGAAAATAATGAACGATTATTTCTAAGAATGTGACAATTTAAATTTTCATGAAAAAGAAGTATAACACTCAACATACTCAGTGGTTTATTTCTCACAGATTTCTCAGATTACATAGAAAAATACATAACCTAGAGCGATTCTAAAATCTAGATAAGGTTTAACCACTTTCAATTAAATTGATTGATCTTTGGGTTATGTGTATTCTAAGATAATTTCGTTTTGATAATATCATCACGACTAATTAAGACTGCTCAAGTTCTTCGAAGCGTCCTCGCTTCGAAGTTTTATTCTTTTGCTTTTAGCTAACTTAATGTACTAGTTCTTCGAAGCGTCCACGCTTCGAAGATTTATTCTTTTGCTTTTAGCAAACTTACTGTATCAGCAATTGAGAATAAATTTCTAATTTACTTCAATGATTTGCCTGATTTATTGCACAATTAAGCACTTAAAACTGGTTGCGGAATGAAATAAAACCAACATCTGGATTCAATAATGATTTGTCAAGGTTGCGGAACGCAACATAATAAACCAGCGAAGCGAAGACGCTTACGCAGAAC
>DAOOQH010000174.1:0-7588 GCA_035388625.1 Chitinophagaceae bacterium
GATTGATATTCAAAAAATATTTGAAGGCATTAAAGAAAAATATAAAAACCAACCAATCAATACGGAGGACGGTTTAAAAATTGAGTTTGATTCTGAATGGGTTCATTTACGTACATCCAATACCGAACCTATTATTCGTATTTATGCTGAAAGCACTTCAGAAAATACCGCCAATAATATTGCAAAAAAATTGATGATGGATATTAGTGAATTGATGCGAGGTTAAGTATCCATTTTCAATTTATATAATTGCACAAGTTTTAATTTATTTTGATATTAAAACAAGAACCTTATCTTTATAGCATGCTTTCATTTTGGCTGAAGAAATCATCTCTTGCACTCGTCTGCATGCTTTTGAATTTGTTTTCATTGGCTCAAAATGCTTATGTAGATAGTTTAATGACACGATTAAAAGAGCATCCTGAACGTGATACACTTCGTGTGATGGCAACGCATAAATTATCCTATCGATTTTCTGAAATCAATGCATCAAAATCATGGAAATATGCTAAAGAAACAGAAATTCTATCTAAGCAATTAGGGTATATTAAGGGTGAGTGTTTAGCAAATATCAATTATGCCATTTTAGAAGCTGTTGAAGGAAATTTCAAATCGAGTGCCGACTATTATTTAAAAGCTATACAATTTGCTGAACAAATTAAATTTACAAGGGGCTTAAGTATCTCTTATAACAATATTGGTGAAAATTATTTTCGTTTAAAAGAATATGATAAAGCCATCGAATACTCAGAAAAGGCGTTGGCATTAAATCAAAGCATCAATGAATTACGTGGACAAGCCATCAATATTGAAATGATTGGATCAGTGCATTTTGCAAAGAAAGAATTTAATACTGCATTGGCCATATGGAATAAAGGTTATGAGCTTGCGGTTCAATCAATGGATCCAAATATTATATCTCAAATAAATGTTGATATTGGTAAATATTATATTGAAACCAATCAAATGGATAAAGCGTTTCAAAAATTAAAAATTGCCGATTCAATTACATCTTCACGAAATGAAACTTTATATCAAATATTAACTTATAAAGCTTACGCAACCGCTCATGCCAAATTAAAAAATCACGAAAAGACATTAGAATACTTACATAAATCTTTAGCGGCTGCGCAGTTATTAGGCAATAAAAATGAACAATGCGAAATCTACAATTTGTTTGCTGAACATTTTGAACAAACAAAAACCTACGATTCGGGCATGTATTATTTGCGCAAACATAAAATCTTAAGTGACACTGTTTTGAGCGATAAAAACTTTGCTCATCTGGCGTTTATTCAAACTCAATATGAAACCGAATTAAAAGATCAAGAAAACCTGCGATTGAAGCATGTTGAGATGAATCAAAAAAGAGAAATTCTCGAAAAAAATTGGTTGCTCATTGCATCTGCAGTGGCACTTTTGCTTGCCTTTTTTTCAATCTTTCTTTTATATCGATCGTTTCAAAATAAAAAACATAATCTTGAATTACATGAACAAAAAAATGCGTCTGAATACAATCAACAGGTCGCTGAACTTGAAGTTAAATCGTTGCGTTCGCAAATGAATCCACACTTTATTTTTAATTCGTTGAATTCAATTCGAAATTATATCATTAAAAACGAACCCCATATTGCTAGTAATTACCTTGCTCAATTTGCAACCTTAATGCGAAAAATTTTAGATGCCTCTCAACAAAGTTTTATTTATATCGATGACGAAGTTGAAATGCTAAAATTATATCTTGAATTAGAGCTAATGCGTTTTTCGCAACGTTTCAATTATCATATCGAAATTTCACAAGAAGTTGAAGATGCAAATTATAAAATACCTTCTATGGTGCTTCAACCTTTTATTGAAAATGCGATATGGCATGGCTTATTGAATAAGGAAGATGGTATTGGCGAATTGACAATAAAATTTATTGAGTACGAGGTGGATGCAAATCAAATTATTTGCGAAATAACTGATAATGGCGTTGGCAGAAAAAAAAGTGCTGAAAATAAAAATAGTCTAAAACATCATAAATCAAAAGGATTAGAGATTACGAAAGAAAGATTAATTAGACTTTCAAACGGTGAAATAACCAATCCAATTGAATTTACTGATTTATATGATGCCGATGGGAAAGCTTGTGGTACAACAGTTAAAATTCAATTACCTATTATTTAGTCCGTAAATAGAGTCCGATTTCTTTGTTAGCCTCGAACTCGAACACTCTTTACAGACCCACCACTGTAGGAACAGACACTTTTTAAAAGGATGATTAAAATCAACTTTAATACCTTTTAAGGTTAAAATCCTTCTAAGTTCCATTCTATAAAAAACCATTAATGAAAGATAGTTGAAGATTAAATCGAGGGAATTGAAAAAAATAGTTGCATATCTATGATCAACTCCTTATTTTTAAGGTTTAGAATAAACACATGATTATGTTAAAACGTCTATTCATATACACGCTATTGGTGATGATATCTTTTTCATCTGAGGCTCAGAATATGAGAAAAGCATTGAAGAAAAGAACCGCAGAGGCCTGTGTTTATGGCAATTTGGGTTATTATGGCAATCCACATTGGGGTGCTGGAGCCAATATACATTACCTTCACGGAATTGGTAGAAAAAAACAATGGTTGAGTGTGGGCGTGGGTTTACGTGCGAATGTTTTTAGTACTAAAAAAAGAGAATACACCACATCAAGTGCTAAATTAACCGCTTTAAATCCGGGAGGAGCTGATACTTTATATATGCCTGAAGTACAAACTAATACACTGAATGCGTATATAGCCCTAAAAATTCATATCAAAAGAGGTGTTGATATATTTTTCAATTGGGATATTGGTGGACTTAATTTTGGTGACTCTAAATCAGGTTATTTCCGTTCATATGAAACAAATCCTGATCCAAAAAATGAAATTAAATATAAATCAGAACCGTATGCCTTCAATTTAAATACAGGAGGATCTGATAGTTATGGAACCCTTTTAGGAGAGGCATATGGATCATTCCGATTAAATGATGTACTGAAATGGAGATTAGGTTTTAACTATCTTCGAAATGAATACAAAATTGATCGATATGTGCCAATGAACGGAAAAAGATTTTATCAAAATCATTGGATGGTAATGAGTGGGCTTGCATTTGATTTGCGTTGGAAAAAGAATAACGCACAAAGCTTACTTTGGTAAGCTGATCCTTTTACAATCTATATTTTTATAGCTGATCATTTAAATAATATCCATTACATATCAGTAATAGTCTAATAAGGCATTCATCTAAACTGTTTCAATAGCTATCGGAATATCGGCAATAACGATTCTATAATTTATGCGTAATTAGGACTTTTTATAAATTAGAATTGGTTTAAGATGAAGTCAATCTGATCTTCATGTTCGCAAATAGTCTTTGATAGTATTTATCATTATAATTCATAGAATTTCTATCTTTGCGCCCTTATAAAAAATACTATGTATAGATCGCATACTTGTGGAGAATTAAGAATAGCTAATATTCAAAAAGAAGTTACCTTATCAGGATGGGTTAAAACCATACGCAAATTTGGAAGTATTACCTTCATTGATTTACGAGATCGCTATGGTATCACACAATTATTTTTTAATGAAGCGATGAACGGATTGTTAGAAGCCAATCCTTTAGGAAGAGAATTTGTATTACAAATTAAAGGCAAGGTTTTAGAAAGAAGCAATAAAAATTTGAATATCCCAACAGGTGAAATTGAAATTGAAGTATCGGAGTATAGTGTTTTAAATGCTTCTGAAACACCCCCTTTTACCATTGAAGATATTACAGATGGAGGTGATGAGCTTCGCATGAAATATCGATATCTCGATTTACGTAGAGATGCTATCAGAAAAAATTTAGACTTACGATATAAAGTGAGTCGAGCTACACGCAATTTTTTAGATGAGAATCAATTCATGGAAGTTGAAACCCCTATGCTAATCAAATCAACACCAGAAGGTGCACGCGATTTTGTGGTACCAAGTCGAATGCATCAAGGTCAATTTTATGCGCTTCCTCAATCGCCTCAGTTATTTAAACAATTATTGATGGTGGCAGGTTATGATCGATATTTTCAAATTGTGAAATGTTTTCGTGATGAAGATTTGCGTGCAGATCGACAACCAGAATTTACACAAATTGATTGTGAAATGAGTTTCATTAATCAAGAGGATATTTTAGACATGTTTGAAAAAATGACCAAACATATTTTTAAAGATGTAAAAGGCATAAGTATTGAAGAGGCATTTCCACGTATGACTTGGGAAGAAGCCATGGAAAATTACGGTAACGACAAACCCGATATCCGATTTGAAATGAAATTAAAAAACTTAAATCATTTAGCCAAAGGAAATGGATTCCCAGTTTTTGATGATGCCTCGCTTGTGATAGGTATTGCAGCGCCAGGTTGCAGTGAGTATACCAGAAAACAATTAGATGAATTGACAGAATGGGTTAAACGTCCGCAATTAGGCATGAAAGGACTTGTTTATATCAAAATGAATCAAGATGGAAGTATAAAAAGTTCGGTTGATAAGTTTTTTAATGAGAGCAAATTAAAAGAAATAGCCAAACATTGTGATGCACAAGTTGGAGATCTGATTTTAGTTTTAGCTGGAGATGATGCGCTTACACGAAAAGCAATCAGTGAACTACGTTTAGAGATGGGTAATCGATTAGGACTTCGAGATGTTCAAGTGTTTAAACCTTTATGGGTAATGGACTTTCCTTTATTTGAATATGATGATGAGGCTAAACGATATATTGCTTGTCACCATCCGTTTACATCACCTAAGCCAGAACATATTGAATGGATGGAGGATGAAACAAAATATAAAGATATTAAAGCCAATGCTTATGATTTGGTTTTAAATGGAACTGAAATTGGTGGTGGTTCAATTAGAATTTTCAAAAAAGACCTTCAAGAAAAAATGTTTAAAGCACTTGGTTTTACAAAAGAGGAAGCCAACCAAAAATTTGGATTTTTATTGAGTGCTTTTGAATATGGTACACCTCCGCATGGTGGTATCGCGTTAGGCTTTGATAGATTATGTGCTTTATTGGGCGGATCAGAATCGATTAGAGATTATATTGCTTTTCCGAAAAATAATGCTGGAAGAGATATGATGCTTGATGCACCCGATGTGATAGATGATAAGCAGAAAAAAGAATTGGGTCTTGCCTAAATTTCATTACGGCTTGGTAAACTATAACGTAGACATGTTGGTTTATCTTTGTGGCAACGATTGAGGCGGTACCCCGCGAACGAAAACACAAAATGCGCTGAAACCTGTGCGGCGTATGAGCCGAAAGCGTGTTCGCCACCCTAACTAAAAATAATTCTTGGAAAGATTTAAATGCTTGTATAATACTAGACTCTAGAGAATACCAGGCAAAACACCTAATAAAATCAAAATAAAAGCATTGATAATTAATAGGGTTTTTTCAACTTGCGTTGGAGAATATTTTAAATCGGTATCTCCATCATTGAAGTACATACTTTTTATTAAACGGAAATAATAGTATGCACTCACTGCTGCCATCAACACAGCAAATACAACTAGTCCTATCCATTTACCCTGTTCAACTGTTGCACTTAATACAAAATACTTTGCAAAAAATCCTCCAGTTAACGGAATACCCGCCAGCGACAAAACACAGATAGTTGCAGTTGCTGCAAGCACTGGTTCCTTTTTTGCTAAACCATTGAAGCCATCAAATGTATAATCTTTCATTTTTATTAAAACACTAAACACACCTAATGAAGCCAATGTATACGTTACACTATATAATAATAAACCTCTCCATGATGTTGGATTTAAGGCGAAAATTGTGAACAACATAAACCCTGCTTGTGCAATTGATGAATAGGCCATCATACGTTTTACACTTTGTTGGTAAACCGCAGTAATATTTCCAATGAGTAAGGTTAATACAATCATACCCGCTAATGCGGCTTGCCATTCTTGACTAATACTTCCAAACGAAAAATGAAATAGACGAATAAAAGCAACAAATACACTAACCTTGGCTATGGTTGCCATAAATGGCGTAAATGCTGTTGGTGTGCCGTCGTATACATCTGGCGTCCAAAAATGCATTGGTGCTGCTGACACTTTGAAACCAATGGCAATAACCAATAATAATATGCCAACAAATGAAAGGGTATTCAGTTGGCCTATATTTTGAAATTGATTATTGAATCCTTCACTAAAAATATCGAAGCTTCCGGTAGCACCATAAATTAGGGTAATACCCATCAACAAAATGCCGGTACTGAATGCGCCCATTAAAAAATATTTGAGAGAGGCTTCATTACTTTTAATATTTTCTTTATCAGATCCAGCTAAAATATATTGTGGTATAGATAAAATTTCTATCCCTAGAAATAAAATTAATAAGTTTGAATAAGATGAAAGTAGATATACCCCACAGATGACAAAAAACAATAGGGCAAAATAATCAGAATCGTTTTTACCAACTTCGGCAATATCTTTATGAAATAGAAAGAAATAGATCATGGCGCAAAAGGTAATTAACACATTGAACCATGCGGTAAATGAATTTAATTCAATCATATTGTAGTATGATTTTGATTCGGTAAACACCAAATTTAAATCAACAAGGGAAGCCCCTAGTAAACCCATGATACCAAAGAGAGCAATCCATTGTATTTGTTCAGATTTTTTCAGCACTATGCCTGCAAACATCATGACAACACCCAATAAAGCCGATATTACAATTGCATTCATTTTTCTAATTCATTAGGTAAACCTATCTTTCAACAAGTTCACGTATTTTTCTTTTATTTAATAAGGTTGTACATAAATTAATTCGGTTAATAATTTTGGATAAAATCCAAGAACTAATATCATCAATACAACAACTATCATCACAATAATTTCGTTTAGTTTTAAATCGCTGAAAGAGGCTGATTTTAATCCTTCTGGTCCATACGCTACTTTTTGAATCATATTCAATGTATAAACCGCTGCTAAAATAATTCCTAATCCTGCAAGCACAGTAAATAAGGTACTATAAACTGATGCCGACTTAAACAAGGCATTAAACATCATAAATTCTCCAATAAATCCATTGGTTAAAGGAAGGGCAATATTGGCTAATGAAATAACCACCAAAGCAATAGTAAATAAAGGAGCCACTTTTGCAATTCCTCCCATTTCTCTCAAATCTTGAGTGCCTAATCTATTTTCAATAATACCAACGATGATCCAAAGTCCAGCGATTGTGATACCGTGATTAAACATTTGTATGGCAGCACCTTGCATACCTAATAATTGATGTGAAAATATGGCAGCACACATTAAACCGATATGCGCTATTGATGAATAGGCGATCATTCGTTTAATATTTGTTTGCACAATAGCCATCCAAGAAGCATATACAATACTAATTACAGATAAGCCGATAACCACGTTCATCCATTGTTCACTTCCTAAAGGAATAATAGGTAATAGCCAACGTGCTACAGCAAATAATCCCATTTTAACCATCAATGCACTAAGAACAATTGTAACGGGTGTGGCACTTTGTTCGTATGCATCGGGTTGCC
>DAOOQH010000175.1:0-7525 GCA_035388625.1 Chitinophagaceae bacterium
TTTTTAAATATTTGACCAGGATAGATTCTATAAGTAGTTCCGGGTACACCATTGACTTTAACAAAAGGCAGATGGCCAAAAAATAAACCGCTTCCAATTCCAAATGCCATCGGCTCTGAAATTGGGAGTCCATAATGCTTTAATAAATTAGATGTTACGCCACTTTCACAATGTGCTTGTGGTTTATGTTCAAAAGGTATAATCATTTAATTTGATTTATGGAGTAGGATTAAGATGAAGGTATATTTTTTAATTCTTCTATTGACACATTAAAAATTTCAGCGTATTTCTTCAAAATTGAAGTTGACAAATTATTAAATACGGATGGATTAAGATGTCGTTTCACCTGCCATTGCCATTTACCAATATAGGATGAAAGAATACCAATATCCATTCTGTTTTTTATCATATAATATGCTATCGGACTTCTAAGACCCTTTTGAACGAGTTCTCGCTCTTCAATTATCTGTTGGTCAATTTCTTCCCAGGCTTGTTCAAGCGCCACATTTTCAACTTCCCAACCTACACTATTCGTTTGGGTATAATTGCCATCTTGATTTGTAACATATAAAACCTTCTTCGGAGCCTTGTCTCCATCTTTAAATTGCTTTTTGTGCTGTGGGACTTCATTTAGGTTCATACAAGTTGAATTAGGAAGTCTAAAGGTAATAAGTAGTTGGAAATAATAAAACCAAAATCTTAAAGGCCATTAAAGAGATTTGAAAAATGAGGTCAACTTATTCAACCAAATAATAAAACTTTAAGAATGAGATCCCTTAGAAAATTCTTGTTTAATTTTTATTTGAGTTAATCATTGAGCTTGTACCACCTTTACCCAAACGAATCCAATCTAATAAAACATTATTGGCTTCAGCAACATAAGGATCTTTCTTTAATGCTTTCACCCAATCTTCATTTTGCTTAATGGTTGTTGAATCTTTTTTAATACTTGGCAAATCAACATTTAAATTATTAATCACCAATTGCTTTTTTGTTTTTTCAGCTTCTTCCATCATTTTACTAAATTCTTTTGCCTCTTTCATTTGAGCTTGAAACTTAGTTAAGTTTAATGAATATTTATTATCGTCGGTTTGCTTTTTAATTTTTACCGCGTTTTGAGTAATCAGTTTGAATGATTCATTGGCATTGATTCGGCCTTTGCTTGATTCAATCAACATATTAAAATCAACATTCTGCTTGGTAGGTTTAAAATCAGCTTTCGCGATTTGATCCCAGGTAAGAGAATTAGAATCTCTTCTTTCACCCATATCCATCAAATCGTATAAATCTGGAATTTGAATATCTGGGGTAACGCCTTTTAATTGGGTTGATCCTCCATTAATACGATAGAATTTTTGCAAGGTTAATTTAAGCGATCCAAATGGAAGAATAGATTGATCGCCTTGATAAAAATTTTCAAGAGGCAATACCCTTTGTACGGTACCTTTTCCAAATGAAGTACTTCCGATCACAATGCCTCTTTTATAATCTTGCATTGCGGCTGCTAGAATTTCAGATGCTGAGGCAGAACCTTGATTAATTAATATTGCCAAAGGTCCATCATAAAGAACTCCGTTTGCCATATCATTTAATGCTTCTGCTTGTAGATTTCTTGATTTCACTTGAACAATCGGCCCCTTATCAATGAACATACCGCCAATATCAACCACATCACTTAATGAGCCACCTCCGTTTGAACGCAAATCGATTACAATACCATTGACTTTCTCAGCCTTCAATTTTTCAATTTCCTTTTGCATATCAACTGCACATCGTCTACCATTTCGATCGGTAAAATCGGCATAGAATTCTGGCAATAAAATATATCCAATTTTTTGATTATCATTTTTGATGATGACAGATTTCGCAAAGGTTGATTCTGTTTCAACCTTACCGCGAATGATTGGGATCACCTCCATACTACCATCTAAATGACGAACAGTGAGAC
This sequence comes from Chitinophagaceae bacterium, assembly GCA_035388625.1. GTDB lineage: Bacteria > Bacteroidota > Bacteroidia > Chitinophagales > Chitinophagaceae > OLB11. Next base: position 1,949 of record DAOOQH010000175.1, read on the forward strand.
GAACTTCTGTATTTAATTTACCGCGAATAATACTCACAATATCATCAACATCCCAACCTGTTATATCAACTGGGTCTTCAGCACCTTGCGCAACTTTTACAATAATATCATCCTTTTTCAATCTGCCATCTTTCCAACACGGACTACCGACTACAATCGATTCAATTTTACAAGAGCCATCTTTGTCCATTAATCTTGCACCGATTCCAACAAAAGCACCTGCCATTTCTTCATCAAAACGTTGTTTATCTTTAGGAGGAAAGAAATCTGTATGAGGGTCAACCACTCTGCAAATACTATTGATATATCCAGCAAATCGATCATTATCACTTATTTTGTTGATCCGTTTAAAATAGTTCGCCATGTTTTTACGAATGCTATTTCTTGCTTCTAATTCAAGTTGTGTATCTGTTTTGATGGTATCTGTTTTTTCCTTGACTTTCTTTTCAAGAATCGTTTTTTGTTCCTCTTTCAATTCTGTAAAACGTGATAGGGTTCTGTACTTCATATTTTTACTCCATCTTGCTTTCAATTCTTCTTGGTTTTTACACCAAGGCAATTTTTTACCATCTAATTCAATCTCTTCATCATCTTCAAATGTAAATGCTGTGTTGAGCGGTTCATTATAATATGCGTCAGCTTCTTTTAAACGTTGTTTGAATCTTGTTGAAACTAACTCGTACAATTTAGTAGTGCCTTCATTAATTTCATCATCAATTTTATCTTCATAAGCTTTAAATTCATTGATATCTGGTTCAATAAAAAAAAGTTTACCATAATCTGACATTTCCATATAACGCTCAAAAACTCGTTTCGAGAATTCATCATTCACCATTTTAGGTGAATAGTGCGCGTCCTTAATAACCTTTGAAATAGTTTCGAGAATAACTTGATTTTTGGTGAGCTTTCCATCATCAGGTGCTTGAAAAGGTTCAACTTGGATATCACCGGTATAATTAATATCATTTTTGAATGCAATCATTCGAAACGAAAAAAATACACCCACAGCGATTAAAAGAAGAAGGGGGATAAATGCTTTTTTATTCATATGAAATTCCTCTTGAATGTTGAGGCGGGTAAAGTTAAACTCTTTGTCGTTAAAATAAATCCAAAATTGCGTTATTTTGTTACCGAATATGATAAACGGTAATTATACACGATTAGTAAAAGATGAGGCAAAAAGATTGGGATTTGCTTATTGTGGCATTGCCAAAGCAACGCGTTTAGATGAAGATGCTATTCGACTCGAAAATTGGCTAACACATAATTATCATGGGAAGATGAATTATATGGAAAACCATTTTGAAAAAAGAGTCGATCCTCGTTTATTAGTGGATGATGCGAAAAGTGTAATTACCTTATTAATTAATTATTATCAACCTAAAAAACAGCCTGAAGGCAGTCTAAAAATTTCGACCTATGCCTATGGTAAAGATTATCATATTGTGATCAAAGAAAAATTAAATGCACTTTTATATTCACTCAAAGAAAAGATCGGAGATATTAATGGAAGAGGATTTATTGATTCAGCGCCAGTATTGGAGCGGTCATGGGCTGTAAAAAGTGGTTCGGGATGGATAGGTAAAAATGGGAACCTAATTACCAAGCAACAAGGATCCTTTTTTTTTATCGCTACTTTAATTATTGATCTTGAACTTGAATATGACATCCCCTATTTAAATGATTATTGTGGATCATGCACCAAATGTATTGATGCATGCCCTACAGATGCCATTCTGCCTAATAAGGAAATAAATGGTAGCCAATGTATATCTTATTTTACAATTGAATTGAAAGATGCGCTACTTTCAACTGACAAACAATGGAATGATTGGATATTTGGTTGTGATATTTGTCAAGATATTTGCCCTTGGAATCGATTTTCGAAAGAACATACAGAAGCAGATTTCAAGCCCTTAAATGAAATTATGGCGTATTCAAAATCAGATTGGGAAGAAATTACCGAGGATACTTTTAATAAAGTGTTTAAATACTCTCCATTAAAACGAAGTAAATTCGATGGTATTCGGCGCAATTTATTGCATGTTAGTCGTCATTCTTCGTAAATCATGTTGAAAAAACAAATTCAATTTGGCTGATTCATCAAATTATTCCTTACTTTTAAAATCCTAAAAAACACCTCACTCCTCACCTTTCAATTCATTATTTATGTCAAAAATCGCGAGTTTACTCACTCTCCTTTTAATACCTTTTTTTCAAGAAGTTTCGGCACAAACAAATACAAATTCTCAAACAAGTAAGCTGCCATCATGGGTTGCAATGATTGATGATCCAAATACAAATTATTACGAAGCTATTCGAGCGTTTGATTTGTATTGGTCTAATAAAATCAAACCAAAAGGCGATACGCAAATGATGCGTGAAATGGAGTCAGGGATAAAAACCAATTCGAATCTTGAAGACTCACTAGGTAGAATGAGTGTTGCAGAAAAAGCAGAATACGAATTAATTCGATATCATTATAAACGCTTTAAAGATTGGAGATTTGAAGTCAAACCATTTGTTCAAGAAGACGGTCGCATTCTTTCGATGAATGAACGCATTCAAATATGGAATAAACAACAAGAAGAAATTAAACAACAGAACAAATAATTTGAAATATGAATACTCAAACTCTAAACATGAAAAAAAATATATTTCAATTATTTATTTTAATCAGCATAAGCATCCAATGTTTCAGTCAGAATGCCAATTGGAGTGCAGTTAAACCAGATTTTTTCCCAACCAATGTGAGCGGACAAATTCATGGAATTAGCCGTGTGAGTCAACTAAAATTTCATCCAACAAATCCAAATAAATTTTATGCCATTAGTGCACGTGGAGGATTATTTATTAGTAATAATGCTGGGGTAACATGGTCTGTTACTCCAGGCACAGATTTTATGCCATATGCCCGATTAGCCTCTGTATGCATTGATCATACCAACGATCAAGTTTTATATTTAGGAACTGGCGATCATAATTATTATTATTCAGGAAGTGGTGTTTGGAAATCAACCAATGGAGGTAATACTTTCACACAAATTGGATTAAATAATCGATTGGTGGTTGACATGATTATGGATCCACTCGACAATAATAAAATTGTTGCCGTAACTGATGCGGGTATTTACAAGACAAATAATGCGGGTTCTGTTTGGACACTCAAAACCGCATCACGCCCTTTTGATGATATTAAACAAAAAACATCCACTTCAAGAGTTTTATATGCCTCAACAACCGATTCAGCATTTTTCAGATCAACTGATTTTGGAGAAACATGGTCACAAATAACAAGTGGCATTGTTTTACCTGCAGGTATTACAAATGGAAATGGATGCCGAATTGCCGTAACGCCTGCCGATTCAAATATTGTTTATTTAGGCATGGTTGCCAATGCTGGAACTATTTATAAATCCACAAATGGAGGTACATCCTTCACTGCTGTTAAAAATACCACAGCCCCTTATTTAACTTATTATGATAATTCAGCGAGTTCGTCAAGTCAGGGAGATTATAATTTTGGTATTGGTGTAGATGGTATTAATCCGAATATTGTTTACCTCGTTTCACATTGTGTTTGGAAATCAACAGATGGCGGATTAACATGGTCCAAACTGACCAACTGGTATGCCAATGTGCATACTGATATGCATCAAATGGTAAACAATCCATACAATAATAACCAATTATATAATGCCAATGATGGTGGCATTTTTTTAAGTTTAGATGGTGGCAATAATTGGGTTCCAAAAAGTGATGGCATGAATGGATATGAAATTTATCATGGCAATTGTAGTCCAACACGTAAAGATATGATCAGTATTGGAACACAAGATAACGGAGAGCTCTATTCAACCACTTCAGGATGGTTTACAAATAGAGGTGGAGATTGGGGGTCTCAATGTAGTTTCGATTATCGAGCAAATAGTTCAATGGTTTATTATCATGAAAGTAACAAACGTAGATTGGTTACTGGCAGTGAGTCGAGTTATGGATTACCAACGCGTGTTGTAAATTTAGATGATATTACTTTTCATAGAAGCAATTCTGATTTGGCCTTTGTTGCAGATAGTTTTATTTATAGGACGACTAATTTAACGAATGCGACGCCAAGCTGGACGCAAATAGCAGCACTCGGGAAAAAATTAATGGCCATTCATGTTCATTATGCTGACGCCAATAGAGTTTATGTTATTGCAAATGATGCAACCATGTATATCTCTACCAATGCCTTGAGCGCTTCACCAACCTTTACGATGGTCAGTTTGCCCAATTCAACCAATAATAATGCCACCATAACAAGTATAAAATCTAATTCAAATACAATCTATATTACTTGTAATACCCAAGTTTATAAATCAATTAATAATGGTAGCACTTGGACAAATATCACTTATAATTTACCAAGTGTTAATCATGTCAGAATTATAGCGGATGAGTATTTCTCAACCAATGAACTAGTTTTTGTTGCAAGTAATAATAGCGTTTACTATAAAATAGCTTCGGCTAATGCATGGACAATTTATAATACCAATTTACCTACACGAACTGAAGCCATTGATCTTTCAATTTATAATGATAGTACAACGAATACAGCACTCCGATATGCATGTTATGGGCGAAGTGTTTGGGAAACACCTATCTCCAATTTACGTGAGGTGAATGCAAATTTTTCGGCAGATAAAACATCACCTTGTTTGGGTACACCTGTACAATTTAGTGACCTTTCAACAGGAAATGTTGTTTCAAGATCATGGTCATTTCCTGGCGGCACACCTTCAACATCAACCGCTACCAATCCTATTGTTAGCTATAATACATCGGGTAATTTCAATGTAACATTAACAGTGAGTGATGGCGTGAATACAAGCACTAAAACAATGAATAATTATATTTCAACTTTTGGTGCTTCTTTACCATTTGCTGAAGGATTTGAAGGAATTGATTTTCCGCCAACAGGTTGGAAAAACATAGACAATTCAACAGCGGGTGTGGCATGGGCAAAGAGCATGTCGGCAGGTGGTTTCGGACTTTCAAGTTCATCTATGATGTTCGATAATTATTCATGGAATAATGTTGGTGAAAAAGATGAGATATACCTAAAGCAATTGAATTTTTCGAGTGTTACTTCACTAAAATTAAAGTTTGATATTGCCTATCAAGTTTTCTCTGGTTATTCAGATTCTCTCGCTGTTTTAATTTCAACCGATTGTGGTGCCACATTTACTAAACTCTATCAAAAAGGAGGAAGTATACTTTCAAGTGCAGGTAGTGGAGGTAATAATTTTGTTCCTTCCGCATCAGAATGGCGTACCGATTCTATTAGTTTGAATGCTTATATAGGTCAACCAAATGTTTTGCTCGCCTTTCAAAATATAAACGGGTACGGCAATAAACTTTATATTGATAATATTAATTTGGTTTCTACTTGTGCCGCACCAACCATACCAACAGTTAGCGCTTCTCAAACAACAATATGTAGCGGCCAAAACACGGTGTTAACTGTAAATTCAGGCATATTAAATTCAGCATCAAATTGGTATTGGTATAGTGGTTCGTGTGGTGGCATATTTG
>DAOOQH010000176.1:0-7521 GCA_035388625.1 Chitinophagaceae bacterium
CATCGCGATATTTTTGCAATAGGACGTGCACCCATTGTAAAAATATCGCGATGTATACCGCCAACACCCGTTGCTGCACCTTGAAAAGGTTCAATGGCCGAAGGATGATTATGTGATTCAATTTTAAAACTACATGCCCATCCGTCACCAATATCAATCAAACCAGCATTCTCTTCTCCAGCTTTTGCCAACACTTTTGAGCCATCTTTGGGCAAGGTTTTAAGCCATGTAATTGAGTTTTTATAACTACAATGCTCGCTCCACATTACACTATAAACAGCAGTTTCAGTAAAATTTGGTGTACGACCAAGTACCTTTTTAATAGCCTCAAATTCTGCTTCACTTAATCCTAATTTTTGGGCTTGTTCTAACGTTGCTTCTTGCATAAATATAAATTGAAGTGCGAAAATAAGTTAGAACCTCTAGACTTGAGAATAATCAAGGTAGCAGTTTTTGAAATCTTTTAAACCATTTATAACATTGGTATTCGAGTTGAGAGGCTAATGTACAATAATGACAAGTGTTTGAGCTTGTTTTTAAACAATGAATGATTGGCGGTTCTAATTTTTCGTTATCAAAATTTTGTCAATTCGTTGTCCGTCTTTATCAATCACTTCTAAATCATAATGATCTATTGTTATTTTTTGTCCTATTTCAGGCAAGGTATCACTATTGTTTATTATAAGTCCGGCAACCGTTGTGTATTTTGATTGATAGTTTTCTTTAAGATCTATTTCAAAATATTTAATAAAATCAATAATTGAATATTGTCCGTCAACAAGCCAAGTATTTTCATCTCTTTGTGTTAGTTGATACTCATTTTGCTCGTTTTCGGTGGCATCTCCAACTAAGGCATCTACTACATCATCCATAGTTACAATTCCTTGAGTGGTGCCATACTCATCTACTATGATTCCATAGTGAACTTTTTCCTTTTTGAATGTTTCTAACACATTATAGGCATAAGCACTTTCATTAAAGTATATCGGTTCTTTTACAAAAGCTTTAATATCAAACTTGTTGTCTGTAGAGGGTGTAAATAAATCCTTAATTAAAACAATTCCTATAATATCATCTAAATTATTGGTTTTAGATACTGGATAAGCCGAATGTTTCTCTTGATTGATTTTTGCTTTTATTTCTTCCCAAGTATCATTCAGCGTAAAATAAACGATATCGCTTCTATGTGTAAAAAGTGTATTTACTTTACGATCGCCTAATTCAAAAACACGCTCCATAATATTGTGCTCAATATCTTGAATTTCACCTCCATCAGCACTTTCTTTAATGATCGATTTGATTTCCTCTTCAGATACTTTACTATCTGTAGTTTTCTTAATTCCCATTATCTTTAGTAAAATATCGTTAGTAATTGTTAGCAGAAAAACAAATGGTGAAGTTATAATAGAAAGCACTTTCATAGGTTGAGCTAATACTATAGCAAGCGGTTCAGGAAAGGTCATCCCTATCCTTTTGGGCAATAATTCACCCAAGACAATGGATAAATAAGTTACAAAAATCACGATCAATCCTGTGGCAATATTGTGCGCATAGGGTGCTAACATCTCAAATTGAACTAAATAATCGGAAACATTCTTAGTCAAATTTTCTCCACTGTAAACCCCAAGTAAAATACCAATTAAAGTAATTCCAATTTGAACAGTTGATAAAAATTTGGTTGGATTTTCTGATAGTTCTAATGCAGTCTTTGCTCCTTTACTTCCTTTCTTTTTTGCGTTTTCCAATTTGAATTTACGTGAAGCCACCAATGACATCTCAGACATAGAGAAAATACCATTAAGTAAAACTAAACCTATTATAATTAATACTTCCATGTTGTAATTTACATTTATCTATTCAATCTAATGACTAGATATTTACGAAACTACGACTAAATCTTTGTTTAAGGCCTTCATTGATATATCCTAAATGTTTCAAAAAAAAATAATTATAAAAAATGATCTTACTTGATGCTAATGGAGATTAAACTATTCTTCTTTCGCTTTCTAGCTGTATAAATCAGATTATTAAAATCGCCCTCAACAAAACGTCGAATAAAGAAATTGGTTTCAAACTCATCAATTTCACCTAATAAATGTTTTTTCATTTCGCCCTTTCTATCAAATGAAACACATGCAAGATAACCTCCTCTAAATTGTTGATGCGTTTTAGGCGCTTCATCAGAGGCTAAATTCAAATTCTTTTTATTATCGGTATAAAAGAAATAAAGTTGATCCTTTGCAAAAATAGAATTAAACGAAAGTTCAGGACCAGAATAATCGGTGCTATGTTGTGATTTAGGAATTTTACGAACCCAACTTGTTCCGTCCTTTTCAGCATTAATTAAATAAATGCTATTGGCATAGGTATCGTATCTGGTTCGTGTTGAACTATTTACTCCCACTCCAGTTGTTATTGTACTTACAACTACTTGATATTCTTCAGCAATAAGCATAATAGCTCCATCTTTTAAAACATAAATCGCCCGTATCACTAAATTATCTACACCAATATCGCCTTCATCATCTTTTTTCTCCTTACGTTCCATTCGTCTCACATCATATGCAGAGGCATTTCTCTTAATTAAATTAGAAGGTATTTCAAACAAGCCTCCATTTAAAATACTTGTTTTTTTAGATGCTTTATCAAGTTGAAGCACAAACGCCCCATCGGTAGGCTTTATCAATGACTTTGCATAAAACCCACCTAAAAGAATTTCGCCTGATTCAGTCTCAAAGAGATAAGCAGATTTGGGCACCAAATTATCTAATTTAATTTGAACAATATCTGGCGTTGCTTTACCTTTTTCATATATCAATAGTTCAAGATGATAATTTGGAATCTTCTTATCTCTTTTCTCTCGCGGTGTTTCGCCCTCATAAACCTTTGCAAGAATATATACTTTGGCATCGTCTGAAACAATGAAGGAGATATTGTCCATCTTTGCTTCGGTATAAGGCATTCGCATTTCGTCGCCCCAAATTTTATTCATATCCTGATCAAATACCTGCATGCCAATTACATCATTATTTAATTTATCATTTCGCTTTTCAGGACGCATTCTATATGTGAATAAAACAGATTTCTCATTTTTAGAGATGTCCATTTTATAAGATCCAAAGCTAATTTTACTTTCATCTTCAAAACTTTCGGATGAGAAACTATACAATCCATTATAAGCAACTTTATCCGATGTCTCAAATAATTTTTTATCTCTTGGTTCGAAATTGAGTTTGTCTAAATTAAATTCAAGACATGAAACACCCTCTTTATCTCGATCTTTATACACATCGCGTACAAAGAGAAAGGTTCTATTACCGATTTTTACAAATCGAGGATATCCAGCATGTTCTGATAACTTTTCACGTGGCTCGACTGTATTGTCCTTTATCAATTGTAAATCATTTGAAAACAATTGAAAATTAAAGGATTTCGTTCCTTTATTATTGACTTGCAATATCCCTTTTTCACCATATGGAATGGGTGATAAGATCTCATGTCTGCCTGGTGATTCAAAATCTTCAGACTGTAACATTTTCACTGGCGAATCAGATTTTTGAGCAAATAAACTTGAGAAGGTCAAAAGACCCATTAGGATAAGAATATAAAATTTCATGTTTGTTTTTTTGTGAAAGTAATATCGTTTTTTTAAAAAACAAATTGAATATTTCTTAATTCAAATTCTACATAAAGCAGACTTCAAAAAAAGGATTATCAATTTCTTTGATAAGATTTATTATTTCTTCTTTTTCTTTAGGTTGATCCTTCAACATCAAATTGCTATTTCGAACAATTAGTAAAACATGTAAATTCTCAATCCAATCTAAATCATAAAGCATTTCATCAAGGGCATCTAAATTTTCACCAAAATAATCTGGGAAATTGAGTGCTTTTGAAATAGCAGTATAAAATTCTTTCATTGATGAAATGATATCTCCATCTATCAATGCGAAATAGGTATCACTTGCTTCTGACACAAATTTATTTTCAGTTAATGTATATAAATGACTCATATAATTTATTTAATTTCTGTAAATGTATTGTAGTGATCAGCAGTATACCACGAAGTTTCATCATCACCTGTAACCAAACGTTCTCTACCTCTATTGCGGCCTTGAGATTTTGGATTTACATCCCATTCTCTATATTTAATTCTACGACCTTCGCTCGTTTTTTGTCGAAGGCGTTTCTCTCTATTTTTAAATTCACGTCCACCAATATAACCCTGAGGGGCTTCATTGTGTTGCTTAATATATTTTAAAACTCGATATACCTTTTGCGGTATTTTAGCATTTGATCTTAATTCGTCTTCATGCGATTGAGAAGATACCTGATTTACTTGATCATTTTGATTGACATTTGTTTCTTGTATAGCCTTTATTCTATCCTTGGTATAAAATCGTGCGGCTAAAAAACCGAGTATGATCAATAATAATAAGGCAGGGATAATTTTTTTTATCATCTAATTATACTTTGATCATATTGTAATCGTGTAGCTTATCAAGCTCCAACACTGTTGTTTTTTTATCATCACTTTGTCTAAACATTTGAACAAATTTAGCACCATGAACAATATCCTCAGCACCGTAAGAGGTTCGCTGCTGAACTGTATTAGAAAAGTGCTCATCAAATGCCTTCACGAAAACCATAATTTCGGTTGAGTTAATTTCGTAGTCTTCTTTACACATACCATATAAAGGACTATCAGCATCGATATAATGCACTACTGTCCAATTTAGAGACAAGGAGGTTATTTTAGGTAATTCAACTTTAAGGGGAAGAAATTTGTTTACAATTTTATCATTCTCATATATTCTAAAAGTAACATTGAGCATCACTTCACCCTCAGTTAGAGTATTATTTTTATAAGGTGCCATTCGAAACATTAAAGCTTGACCATCCTTATGAGGAGCTATTAAAGCATTTTTACTAAATAATAAATAGGCCTTTGGTTTTGCAAATCGACCATAAATTAAACCTGTCAATACCGCAAAAGCCATCCATCCAAAAACAGATTCGAAAGTAGCTAATAAATTGGTTGCAAATGAAGTTGGATGAACAACGCCATAACCAACTGTAGTTAGGGTTTGAGCACTAAAGAAAAAGCATTCGTAAAATTCTTGCGTTGGAGATAATTTAGATGTGATACCAATTTGATCTACACCTAGAAAAAAATAGATACTTGCAAAAACAATATTCGTCAAAACAAAGATTGCGAAAGCCAATAAGAGAAAAGAGAAAATATTTAAATTAATCAAGGTATGAAATAAACTCACCCGTCGAAAATAACTGATACCAGTTTTTTCAACATTACTACTTCCATCTTTATTGAGCACCCTTCCAGAAGAATTACCAGTTGTATTATCAAAACCCGTATCGTTAATCGAGTTTGAATGAATAAAAATATCGTTCATATTCATTTCAGAATAAAAATTTTATAAGTACAAAGATAGTTTGCAAGATCATGATTCCATCTACATAAAAGAGATAATAAAATGATTTTCTTGATTTAGATTCTATTTGATGATACAAAATGACAATGAGTGAAGTTATTATGGAATAAATAAGTGCGAGACTAAAGTTACCATTCAAAAAAATTAAAATGACATTTAGAAACAGGATCACCAGAAGTACTTTTACAAAAACGAAAGCTTTTTTTCTAATCACAATATGCTTTTCATCTTTAATAAAAAAGAATATACAAAGAATACTCATTAAAAGGCTACGATGTGCAATCAGTAAAATGAAGCTAGTATTGAAACCATAATGATTGATAGGTAAAAGAAAAGTAAATAAAACCCAAACTGAAATAAGTATTAAAAGCCTGAATACAGAATAATATTTTGGCGGATTAAATGAAATAAATACAGGTATAATATAGAGAGAAGAAAGAGCACCAATGATTACTAATGTTTTCATAGGGATTTCATCAAGATAAAAATACGATGTAATAACCCCAACAATCCCAATCGAGGTAAACACTTTGTAATATGAAAATTGGTTCGACTTAAAATAGTAGAAATTATATGCGAATAATGTGGAAAAGAAAACAAATGAATAGTATGCTATCGATTTAAATGGTTGATCGACGACAATAGACGTTTCAATGGATAGTGCCAGCGCACAGAGCGAAATAAAAATATTGCTTTGAAGAATAAAATTTTTAAATGATATAAGAATTTTTATAATCTGCATGCACCTTCAAAGATAGCTGAGACAAAGATTAAAATGAATAAAAAAAAGCTACCCAATTGGATAGCTTTTCAATACTGAAAGAATTTAAAATTAGTTAATCATCAATTTTGAAACTGAAGATTGACCTTTATCTGAAGAAATTCTTACAAAATACATACCTGGCGCAATTGCTGCAGAATATTCTTTAGGATTCCATTGGATTGTATGTGAACCAGCAATTTCATAACTAGAATAAGGTTTAGATACAATTTGACCAAATGAATTCAAAATCTCCATCTTCACATTTGCATCTTCAGTTAAAGTAAAACTTGCTTTGATGAATGAATTGTTTGAAGCTGGATTTGGAGATACCATTAAAGCCAATTGATTTTCTTCTTCTAAATCATTCACTGTAGTTGGGAACCAATATTTTAATGGTAATTGATCCGCATTTAAAATTTCTTTTTGGTTATTAGCTGCTGTACCATCATAAGCGACAAATGCAACTACATTGATATGCTTTTTAACCCAACCTGCAGGAATTGTAAATGAAATACTTTCAGAATAAACCGTACCAACCACAGGTGAAGCTGGTATTGTTGTGCTAAACCCCCATGCGCCACCTAGAGCCTTACGTAAAGTTGCATTGTGAAACCAATTGGTTAAAGGATCTGCACCACCTTGAACTGCATTTGAATAATTGCTCTGTGCATTAGCACCAGTTGCAGGAATACTATCTTCAAGTAAATAAACATTCATTTTTAAAGGCACACCTGCTGTCGGTGCTGTTGTAAATTTCACATTTACTTTTGCAGAATAGGTTGTTCCACTCACAGAGGCATTTTGAAAGCTTACACTTACAGGAGCTGTTAGCGCTTTGCGAGTATTAAACGAATTTGACCACAAGCTTCGACTCATAGGAATTTTTGCAGCACCGGTAAATTTGAAGCGATCGACAGCACCATTAGGATAACCTGTTACATCGAGTGCAACATCGATTGCCGCCCCATCTGGTATTTCTAATGGATCACCATTATGAGATGCAACTGGAATAAAAGTTGTAGGATTGGCCGCCAAAAGGTTTTCTACGATAACGGTTCCTTCAGGACACCATCCGCACCATGTTCCTGTAAAGTCTTCTAGAATTACCTTTTTAACGGTTTGGGCATTCATAGAAAGAGACAGAAAAGACAAAAAAGAGAGTGAGTAAACTAATTTTTTCATATTAAATATTTTTTATTGCCTAAAGGTAAAAATTAATTCGGATCCAAAAAAGATATTTTAACATCAACAGGATAGAATGAATGCCTTTGAGTTTAGTTATTTTACCACATAAATTAAATTCCC
>DAOOQH010000177.1:0-7499 GCA_035388625.1 Chitinophagaceae bacterium
CGAAAAAATAGCGAACGAACATTTTGCTAAAGTAGGCACCGAAAAAGGGAGTGGCTATAATCAATACCAACGTTGGCTTTACGAACAAAGATTTCATGTGGATGCAGATGGCAATTTCATCTCAGCTGAAACAGAAAATCAAGCTTATCAAGCTGAAAAACCAAATTTAAATCAACCCAATGGAGAAAAAATTCGTGCAGCATGGACTGAATTAGGTCCAAAATCATGGGTTAAAACTTCAGGTTGGAATCCAGGTGTAGGTCGTTTAACTTCAGTAGCTATTCATCCTTCAAATACAGCTATCATTTATGTCACATCACCTGGTGGTGGTATTTGGAAAAGTTCAAATAGTGGTTCTACATGGACTCCTTTGATTGATTTTGTGAACTCTTCATGGATGAATTTATTTCATATTACAATTGCACCAACCAATCAAACTCATATTTATGCCGCACTTACTTCAGGCGGTGTTATTAAATCAACAAATTCAGGCGTAACATGGGCCGCTACAGGTGCTGGTCCAACAAGTACTAAAAAAGTATTAGTTCACCCAACAAATAGTAGCATTGTATTTGCAACAGGTTCTAATGGAATTTGGCGATCTACCAATGGTGGTACAAGCTGGACACAAGTTCAAACGCTTGCGAAAGAAGATATCGAATTCAAACCAAGTGATCCAAATATTATGTACGCTTCTTCAAATGGCACAAATGCTGTGTGGAAATCATCTGACAATGGTGTAACATGGACAGCCTTAACAAGTGCAAATGGAATTACAAATACTGGAAGAACTTTATTAGCGGTATCACCAAATAATGCTAACGTAGTATATGCAGTGCAAGCGAGTGGTTCAATCTTTGGACGAATTTACAAATCAACAAACTCAGGTGCTAGTTTCACAACCGTAATTACAGGTAGTTCAGCGTCAAATAATTTCTTCGGATACAATACAAGTGGTGTTGATACACGCGGACAAGCAACTTATGATATGGCGATATGTGTAAACCCAACCAATGTGAATGAAGTTCATATTGCGGGTATTATTTGCTGGAAATCAACCAATGGTGCGGTTTCGTTTGTACCAGAAACAGAATGGTCGTTACCGAATGCTACTGGTTATAACCATGCCGATGTGCATGGCTTAGAATGGGTTGGAACAACAATTTATTCAACAAGCGATGGCGGTATTTATAAAAGTACAAATAATGGTGGCGATTGGACTGACCTTTCAAGTGGTTTAGGTATTCGTCAATTTTACAGAATTGCATGTGCTAAAACTAGTACAACAATGTTAGCAGGTGGCGCTCAAGACAATGGTTCAACTTATAGAAAAACTGGTGGAAATTTTGTTGAATGGCTAGGTGCTGATGGTATGGATTGCGCAATTAGTCCAACTAATTCTAGTAAAGCTATTGGTACAAGTCAAAACGGTGCTATTTACCTAACAACAAATGCGGGCGATACTAGATCTAACTTAACTCAGCCAAGTTCTGGTAATTGGGTAACTCCTTTAGTTTATCACCCAACGAGTGATGTCACTATTTATGGCGGTTGGACAGGTGTTTGGAAATCTGTAAATAGTGGAACTTCTTGGACAAATATTTCAAGTGGTGTTATTACAGGTACAGTAACTTGCTTAGCAGTTGCTCCATCTAATGCTAATTATATTTATGCAACAATAGGATCAACCATTTATCGCACAACGAATGGAGGAACAACATGGACAACAGTAACTGCACCTGCCTCAGTGAATTCAATTTGTGTAAGCCCGATCAATGCAAACAAAATATGGATTGCATGTAATAGCACTGTGAATCGTGTATACCGCTCATACGACAATGGTACAACATGGACCAATTTATCTACTGGATTACCTAGCTTAGTAGCTCGTTCTGTAGCAGTTGATAATAATACCAATGAAAATTTATATGTTGGTATGAATATAGGAGTTTACTATCGAGATAATGTAAATACAACATGGGTTGAACATGCAACATCATTACCGCTTGTAGCTATCAATGAAGTTGAAATTCAAAAATCAGGTAATAAATTACGCGTTGCTACTTATGGTCGTGGAGTTTGGGAAAGCGCGTTACGTGTTGCAGCAGCTCGACTAGATGGTTCTTCTTCTGACGAAACTAATCTAACAATCATAAACGGAGGATTGTCAGAAATCAATTTATTTCCAATACCTGCAAACAATCAATTGAACTATACATTTGCAGCAACTCAAACCGATGAAACCGTTATCTCTATCATAAGCACAACAGGAAAAACAATCTATCAAGGTCGTTTAAGTGTGGCTGAAGGAATGAATAAAGGAAGTATCGATATCAGCACATTCAGTGCCGGAAATTATATTGTTCACTTCAATACAAATGGAAAATCAGAATCTAAAAAGATCACTATTATCAAATAGTCTCTTCATCTAATAATAAAAAAACTGCTCGCATCCGTGAGCAGTTTTTTTTATTTAGGGGCTTGATGATCATTTTTTTAAAGCTCCTCGTCAAACATGTTTGAATTACTAAACATAGATCCAAATAAATCTTTAAACTGAATGCCTTTGACCAATGAATTTTTACCAATTAAAGAATGCTCCGCTAATCCAAATAAAACAAATTCCATCATAACGTGTTTGGTATCAGGCTTTAATTTTGGCATAAAATTCTCAACTAAATTGTCCAAACCAGGAATTGCCTTTAATATCTTTTTATAATTCGCATCTGTATCTAATAAAAGTAAATCAATTTCATTTCCAGCCGAAAACCATTCAACAATTGATTGATAAGGACTTACTTCTTTTTTCTTTTTCAATTTACCTGGATCTGGAAACAATTCAACAAATTGATTTCTGATAGCCTTACTTAACAAACTCAAAGCCACAATACCGGCACCTTCTTGCTCGCCTTCATAAACCAATTCAATTTTCCCATTCACTGCCGAAACAACACCACTTAAATCACTAATACGAGCATGAGTTTTTGTTTCACCATTCATCAACATTCTTCGCTCAGCGGTACTCACTAAATTTTCGTATGCCGATATAGTTAGTCGAGCCGAAACACCACTTTTCGAATCTACATATTCACTCTCTCTGGCTTCAAATGCGATACGCTCAATTAAAGTAGCAACTAAATCTCCTACTTCAACAGTATCTTTTTGCGCTTTGTTGATTTTTGCTTCTTGCGAAGTGATAAGCTTTGAAACTTCAATACTCTTCGGGTAGTGCGTTAAAATTTGACTCCCAATTCTATCTTTCAAAGGAGTTACAATACTTCCTCTATTTGTATAATCTTCTGGATTTGCTGTAAATACAAATTGAATATCTAACATCAATCGTAATTTAAAACCTCGAATTTGAATATCACCTTCTTGCAAAATATTAAATAACGAAACTTGAATACGCGCTTGCAAATCGGGTAATTCATTAATGACAAAAATACATCGATTGCTACGTGGGATAATACCATAATGAATGACGCGTTCATCGGAATAACTTAATTTTAAATTAGCTGCTTTAATCGGATCCACATCACCAATTAAATCAGCAATAGACACATCTGGCGTAGCCAATTTCTCAACATATCTTTCAGAGCGATGCATCCAAGCAATAGGTGTTGAATCGCCATGCATGGCAATCATTTCTTTTCCAAAACTTGAAATCGGGTTCAATGGATCATCATTCAATTCACTTCCTTCAATGATGGGCATATACTCATCTAAAAACTCAGTCATTTGTCGAGCAATTCTCGTTTTTGCTTGTCCGCGCAAACCTAATAAATTAATATTGTGACGAGACAAAATAGCACGCTCAACCTCGGGAATAACAGTATCTTCAAAACCAACGATACCAATAAACACAGGTTCTTTGAGTTGAATTTTTTTAATTAAATTGTCTCTTAGCTCATCTTTGATTGTTTTGCTTTTATAACCACTTTTCTTTAGGTCGCCAAGTGTTTTAATATCTCTTTTCATATTGTTTTAAAACTTCTTTTTTTTATTTCTTTCAAAATCCTCAAATATAAATTCACCCAAACCTTGCAATGAAGTGTAAAATGCTTTTCCTTGATTCGCTTCTGTAAAGTCGTGCACAAACTCTTGCAAATAAGGATCACTTGCAACCATAAATGTGGTGATTGGTATTTTTAACCTTCTGCAACTTTGAGCCAACGTAAAACATTTATTCAAAATCTTTTGATCTAAGCCAAAACTATTTTTATAATAACGCCCACCCTCTTTCAAACAAGTTGGCTTTCCATCGGTAATCATAAAAATTTGTTTGTTGGCATTCTTTCTTCGGCGCAGTAAATCCATTGCCAATTCTAAACCAGCCACCGTATTCGTATGGTAAGGTCCAACTTGTAAATAAGGCAAATCTTTAATTTCAATTTGCCAAGCATCGTCGCCAAACACCAATATATCAAGTGTATCTTTAGGATATTTTCGTTTAATTAATTCGGCCAAAGCCATAGCCACATTCTTTGCTGGTGTAATTCGATCCTCACCATATAATATCATTGAATGCGAAATATCAATCATTAAAACAGTTGAAGTCTGCGTTTTATGTTCTTTATCATTTACTTCTAAATCATTCTCCGTAATTCTAAATTCGCCAATACCATTATTTATTTGTGCATTCTTCATTGATTCGAGCATCGAAATTTGTTCAAGCGAATCGCCAAACTGAAACGGTCGAATATCGCTACTCATTTCTTCACCACTGCCTGTATATTTAGTTTGATGATTACCCGATTTTCCTTTTTTAAGTTTGCCAAATATTTTTTCGAGTGCTTGCTGCCGAATAGCTTGTTCTGTTTTAGATGTTATTATAAACTCGCCATCGCCAGGATTTTCTTCTTTGATATAACCACGATCTTTTAATTCTTGTATAAAATCACCAATACCATAATCGGGTGTTGTGAGTTTATATTCTTTGTCTAATTCAGTTAACCAGCTAATGGCTTCATCAAAATCGCCACTTGTATGAGTCAGCAATTGCTTAAAAATATTAAACAATCGCTCAAAAGGCGTTTCATCAGAAGCTGTATATTTTAAAAACCGAAAGCCAACCATAATATAAAATCTGATCAAAAGTAATCAATCTAATATTCTCAATAAAAAGAATAAACTTCAAGTAATAGACAATAACTATTATGAAATTAGTTATTAAACCTTAAGACCATGCCATGAATAAGAAATTAATTAGGTGTATGCTGCGATATAACAGCATTTGGACTTGGAATCAATGGGTTTGAAATCAAGACTTGATTCAGTATAAAGTTTTTATCGTTATCGCTATTATTGTATTTCACCCTTGCATCCATATTCACATCTTCTGTTCGATAAACTGGATATAATATATTATTGATTGTTGCATTTCCAACTGCATATAAAATGGGTTCTTTGTCATTATTCAAACCAACGTATTTTACATTTTTATCAACTCGTGAATCACCAGCCCATAAAAGCGAATAACTACCTACTGTTTTTCTTGGTGTATTTACTAGACCTGGTTTAACCCAAACTGGATTTGAATTTGTAAAATCAATAACTTGATCAAGACTGTCTAAAGCCAAAGAGGTGGCAGTCATAACACCCAAATGATTACGATGTTTAATTGAAATATAATAATTACTTGGACAAATATTTGGGAAATAAAGTGAATTGCCGTTGACATCAACAATATCCCCATCTCTTTGCAACAATGCATTCATCGATGCGATTTTATTATATGTTGGTGAAGATGAACGGACCTCAATATGAACCCAATCTACAATTGCATTACTACCTATAAGAGCAAGTTGTTGAGACGAAATCATTTCTCCACCTGCATAACCAATAGGCACGAAATTCATGGCAGTATAAGGTTCTGTTAGTGGAATTTGGCCGGTAGCCCGAAGACTATCATGCATCAAACCATTCGATTCATAACAACCACTCAGCAAAACTTTCGGTGAAAAACGTATGCCATTATTAATAGTAAGTATGATTGTATGCAATGAGTCACATCCATTTATTGAAATAAAAGTATTTGTATAAATTCCTGATATTAAGTATTGATTTCCATTCCAAGTAAAGGGCGAACAAGCATTTATTATAGAAGTATCTGAAATTAAATCTGGTTCTGTAATTGAAAATAATACTGTCGAACTACATCCCTTCGAATCAGTTGCTTGAATTGTATATATACCCGCTAAATAATTATTTAGTACTGGCATGCCATTAATTAAATAAGTATATGGTAAATAATTACTACCTCCAGAAGCCAATGGAATGATTTGCGTATTACCTCCAAAACACAATATTGAATTAGATGAAGCACTTATGGTTAATAATGGAGCAGAAATCAAATTGCCTGATTGAGTAGCAAAACAACCATGATCATCTTCAACTACGACATTGTATGTTCCCACCGAAAGATTTGATAAATTGGTTGCAAAATTATTTGTCAATACATTATTAAGCGTATCTCCATTTGCATTGGTCCACCATGTTAAATAACCTTGTAGTGAATTTGTTCCACCTGAAATTAAAACACTCAATGCGCCATCATTGCCTTGACAGGAAACAATAGAATCTGTAACAAACTGAATAATAAGTGAATCTGGCTCAAAGATTAGCAGTGTATCACAAAATGTATTCAATCCATCGGTGGCACAAACTGTATGAATGCCAGGTGTTAATCCACCAAAAAATCCAGTTGAATTAGTTTGCAATCCGCCATCTAAGGAATAAATATAATTACCAACCGGAAAACCTGAAGCTTGACAAGAGCCATCATTCAAGCCATAACATGAAACTGATTGGTCTTGAATGGTCGATATTGAAACCAAGCCAGATAAGATAATTGTTAAGTTCAATGTATAACTATCAATACATCCAAATGCGTTAAGATTTGTTGAGGTATAAACACCGGAATTTGTATACGTCAACCCTGAAACAGACCATGAATAATTATTGAATGCGGAGATAGTTTGAACTGAATTTGTTCCATAATTTATGGTAAGATTTAATTGCTGTGTATCACATCCATTCATAACTTGATACAAACCAGAATTAGTATACGTTATTCCATTAATAGGCCAAGTGTAAGCGTTACAAGCCGAAATTGAACTACTTATAAATGAGGTAGGCACTATAACTAAATTTAAAAATTGAGTATCGCATCCAGATGCAATAAAATAATTTCCTGAATTTGTATACGTGATACCATTCGCCAACCAGGTATAGGCAGTGCAACTCGAAATATTGGTAGTTGTATTATTTGAATGTATAATATTCAGTTGTAATTGAGTTGTTTGACATCCAACTGTAGCCGTATAATTTCCTGATTGTGTATAGGTTAATCCATTTAATGGCCATGTATATGAATTACAATTTGTAATATTAATCACATTTGATGTAGATGGCAATACAGTGAGTATTAACCAAACCGTATCACAATAAGGATAGCTATATACTGCACCGTAGTTTCCCGAAGTGGTATACGTAATGCC
>DAOOQH010000178.1:0-7411 GCA_035388625.1 Chitinophagaceae bacterium
TTAAAGGGATGCCTTCGGATTTTTGTATAATATATTAATTGTCGTTATTGTATTTCATAACAACCAATACTAGGTATTGCACCTCTTAGATTGCCATCTAAATCATCAATAACGCCTGGTATAGGCACACCTGCTAGTTTAGCTGGAGATGTTGTTTTAGGGTGAAAATCCCACTTCGAATAATTCGTAAATTGTGGATCGCTATTCAAAATTAAATTGTTTGTTACCACATTAATGAGTGGTGTGGTTCGTTTAATTATGCAGTTATTCAATGTTACATTATAATTCCATTCATTTTTTTTGCCAAAAATAATTTCATCATCCAATGGGCCATAAAAAATAGAATTTGTAAATGTCGCATTTAAATCAGCCCCTTCATAACCAGTTAAACTCGTATCACGATAATTTAAAATAGCAGCTGTTGGTGATTGCGAATGATTGATATTGGTTCCACCATAAGTAGCAAAAGTGCAATAATTGAATGTATAAGATCCGCCTCCAATTATGGCTAAATTTTGTGAACCACAAGTATGCACCAAACAATTTTCAGCTTTCATATGTGCCTTAAAAGCAAGTATGCCATAACCAAAAGAATTGGCAATCACCGTATTCTTAAGTTCAACAGTTGGGTTATTTACATCAAAAAAATTAGGTGGCTGAACATAGACTGCTGCATCTGAAAACCCTGCATTTTTAATCACCGCGTAGTTAATTTTTGAATTTACACTTGCCCCTAAAAAATGCAATCCTCTCCATTCACCAGGGTAATCTTTATATCCAAAATAATCTCGATCTAATCGATCACCTTGAAATATTACACTGTCTTGCTTGGTGCCATATACATTTAAAGTGCCATTGACATAAAGCTTCGAATCTTGATGCATATAGATTCTGCAACCTTTTTGAATGGTAAGAATACAGTTTGAATCGACTAAAGCTGAATGAACAATAACATAAGGTTTGTCATTTATCCACGTTTGCGATGATAGAACAGAATCTGAAATATAATGAGCATCTTGACCATATGCCTCAAGTTGAACTTGATGTGGTCGACCATTTAATGTAATTTGAACGGCATCACTCACAATAAATGGATTTAAACCCGATGTGGGATCAACAGTTAATGCAACGAAGACATAAATACTATCGTTGGCAGCAATTTCAACATTTCTGATATCTTTAGTTGCTTCACCATCGATATTCATTCTAAAAGGAGAATTGCTTCCACTCACTAAATTAATTTGATCAATTTTAATTCGTTTATTATTATCATTATATATTTTAAACGAGCGTGTTACACTTCCAATATTTGTAAATACAGTATCAAATTTTAAAGTGTCAGTTGAAAAGGATAAATCACCTCCTTGCGTTAAAAATTTATCTTTCTTGCATGAAAAAAATAATTGGCAAGAAAAAATGAAAACAATAAGAAGGAAAAGATGTTTAAAGTTGCTTATTCTCATGCAATGAATACGATTGATTTATAATTTTAGAAATCTCAACAAAAGTAACGTAAAAAATACTATACTATTGCATAGGCTAGCGTTAGAATGCTAACTTTTGTATTAGGGACTTTAAAAATTTCGTTTGCACACGATGATAAGGTGGCGCCTGTTGTAAATACATCGTCAATAAGTAATACATGTTTACCTTCAAGATGAGAGGGGTTTTTAATCTCAAATGCGTCTTTTACATTTTCTAATCGCTCCGCAATTGTCATCGTTGTTTGGCTTTGCGTGTTTTTTCTTCTTATGATAGATTGTATATCTAGTGGGATATTTAATTCACTATTTAATCCTAATGCAATCACTTCACTTTGGTTATACCCACGAGACTTTAATTTTTGTTTTGAAAGTGGAATCGGTATCAATACATCTATTTCATTCATCCATTTAGTTGATGTCAATTCATTTCCGTAACGTTTCCCTAATTCAATTCCGATTTCTTTTTTGCTACCATATTTTATAGCATGTAAACAACTTTGAATACGTGTATCTTTATTAAAATAGTACATTGCAATTGCATTTGAGATAGGTACTCGTTCTAGAAGTTTTTCTTTTGTCGGATTTGTAAGTTGTAAATGAAAATTGGTTCGTGGCATGGTTTGCCAACACGTGATGCAAATCATATTTTCATTGCCTACAAGTTCGTCTCCACAGGCTTGACAAATATTTGGGTAAACCAAATTGAAAATATCATCAGAAATTTGAGATAAAAAATTCATTGAACAAATATACTTAAAACAAAATTCTATACACTTCTTCAATGGTGCTTACAAATTGAATTTTTATTTTAAATCGACTTGTAATACTTTTTGAGTTGTATTTTGAAACAATAATTTGGACAAAACCTAATTTCTCAGCCTCTGCAATTCGTTGTTCAATTCTACTTACTGCTCTTACTTCGCCGCTTAATCCAACTTCACCCACAAAGCATGTTAAAGCAGGTAGTGGTTTGTCTTCATACGATGATAATAAGGCGCATGTAACAGCAAGATCTATTGCGGGGTCTTCAACTTTTATACCACCGGCCATATTTAAAAATACATCCTTCACACCAAAATGAAATCCACCACGTTTTTCTAATACAGCTAAAAGCAATTGTAATCTTCTTAAATCAAATCCACTCACTGTTCGTTGTGGTGTGCCATAAACAGCGTGGGTAACCAATGCCTGCGTTTCAATCAGTAATGGCCTCGCGCCTTCCATAGTTGCGGCAATGGCTATGCCACTTAAAAGGTCATCTTTTTGCGAAATAAGTATTTCAGATGGATTTGTAATTTCTCTTAATCCACCTTCGCTCATTTCATAAATACCAAGTTCACTTCCACTTCCAAATCTGTTTTTTGTTGTTCGTAAAATTCGATAAGCATAGTGCCGATCACCTTCAAATTGCAGAACAGTATCAACCATATGTTCAAGTACTTTTGGCCCAGCTATACTGCCTTCTTTGGTAATATGTCCAATAATAAAAACAGGTGTATTAGTTGCTTTTGCAAAGCGAACGATCTCTGCAGTACATTCTCTAACTTGACTTACACTACCAGGCGCACTTTCAATAAACGATGATTCTAATGTTTGAATTGAATCTATTACAACAAGGTCTGGTTTTATTTTTTTTATTTCATTGAAGATGGTTTGTGTTTCAGTTGATGTAAGCAGGTAAAAATTTTCATTTGGAAGATGAAGTCTATCTGCACGCATTTTAATTTGTTGTAAACTTTCTTCACCGCTGATATACAAAGTTGATATTGTATTCATTTGTAAACAAGCTTGTAAAAATAATGTACTCTTACCGATGCCTGGTTCTCCTGCAACTAATACAACAGATCCTTCAACAATTCCTCCACCTAAAACTCTATTCAGTTCTTTATCTTTTGTGATGATACGTCGTGTTTCGCTATCAATTATTTCGTTAAGTTTTTTAGACTTCGAATTTTTTAAAGGTTCTTTTTCATCAACCCATAATTCTTTCTTTGTATCCTTTTGTACGATTTCTTCTACAAAACTATTCCATGAATGACATGAAGGACATTTGCCTTGCCACTTAGCGCTTTCAGTTCCACAATTTTGACAGAAGAAGGAGGTTTTATTTTTTGACAATGTATAATTTAATTTAAGATTTTATTTCGTGTATTATGTGAATTTGATTCGGCATAAACAAGAATATTGTATAAGAGACGATGATGAATTAGGTTATTTAAAAATAAGATCTGAGAACTTAAATTGAGCAAAGAGATTTCAAATGTAAGAGAATGAATTATTAAAAACACTGATTCGTAAATTCAAATTTGTAAATTTTTATTTCTTCCAAATGTGATTAGAAATAGAAAGGGCTACCAAAAAATTGATAGCCCATTTCTTACTAACCCATAAAATTCAATGCTAAAGTACAGCCTTCGAAGGTCATTTCAAAAAAAAATATAGGCAAACTTCAAAAATTTCACAATTGATTAAATTAGAACAAAATAAAAACAGGCAATAATGTCGCTTATTTGTGTAAAAAGCGAGCCATTATGGCGTGATTTTGTTTAGAATCTAGATTGGGCTTATATTTGATACAAATTATCAAAAACTATCATACAATGGGAATTTACGGAGGTTATTATTTAATTGCAGGTATTATGTTTTTAATTGGTATGCTTGTAAGCAACCGATTAAAGTCGAAATTTAATGAATATGGTCAAATTCCATTACAAAATGGGATGTCTGGCAAACAAATTGCAGAGAAGATGTTACGAGACAATGGTATTTACGATGTTCAGGTTATAAGCACACCTGGTTTTTTATCTGACCATTATAATCCAGAAAACAAAACAGTTAATTTGAGTCCAGAAGTTTATGAAGGTCGGAGTATTAGTTCGGCAGCAGTTGCTTCGCATGAATGTGGTCATGCAGTTCAACATGCTACTCAATATAGTATGTTACAAATGAGAAGTAAGATGGTGCCAGCAGTAAAAATTGGAACTAGTCTTTCTCAATGGGTTATCATGGCTGGTATTGGCATGATGGGATTTGGCGGAGGAAATCAAACAATATTTTTAATTGGTATTGTCTTATTTTCTTTATCAACTATTTTTTCATTAGTCACTTTGCCCGTTGAATTCGATGCAAGCAATAGAGCCTTAGCGTGGATGGAATCAACAAATTTAACAACACGCAATGAACATGATAAAGCGCAAGATGCTTTGAAATGGGCAGCTCGTACCTATGTGGTTGCCGCAATTAGTTCAGTGGCTACCTTACTATATTATATTATGATCTTTATGAATAGAAGTCGAGATTAATTTTATATCTCAATGACTCCATTTCTTATTCCCAAGAATTATTCAATTTAAGAACTTTCTCAATCACATCTCGAACACATCCTTTTCCTCCAGCTTGAGGTGAAATGTATTTTGAAACTTCTTTTATTTCTGCACAAGCATCTGAAGGGCAACAGGGTAACGAAACCAATTTCATCACTTCTCGATCTGGCATATCATCACCCATATATAAAATTTGTGACAATTCTAATTTCCCGGTTTGCATCACCTCTTCAAACTTTTGTAATTTATTTTCGATACCAAGATGAATATCATCAACGCCTAAACCTGATAATCTCTTTTCAATCGCTTCGCCTTTTGCGCCAGAAAGAATTGAGACCTTATAACCTTTTTTAATCGCTAACTGAATTGCATATCCATCTTTGATATTCATAGTACGCAACATGGTTCCGTCGGCACTAATAATTAATGTGCCATCTGTTAGTACGCCATCTATATCAAATATAAAATGGTTAATTGATTTGAATAAGGCGAGTACATTCGACATGAATTTATTTAAATTTAGATTTTATAGCTAATTGACTTCAATTCCGTTTTTGAACAATTTGCTTTTTAGTAATTTTCCATTGCTATATTCTTTCCATTTTCCTTCTTTTTTACCATCGATATAATTCCCTTCCGAAATCAGTAAACCCAATTCATTATACTCTTTCCATATACCTTGTTCTACACCTTTTATAAATGATCCTTCCATTGTTGGTAATCCTTGCTCATTATAAGTAATTGTTTTTCCATCAATCTCATCATCTTTATAAGGATATATTACAGCAATTTTCCCATTTTTATAATACCATGTAGTTTGTCCGCTTCGCTTACCTTGTTTAATTAAAGCTTCTTCTTGAATACCTGCATCCGAATAAAACGATTTTCTGATACCATCTTCAATGCCTCCTTTATAATTAATTTCTTTATTGATTCGTGCACCCTTATAATAGGTTCGATGTGGGCCATCTAACTTGTCATCTTTATAACTAATCATCTCTTCAACATATCCATCAATACCAATTTTTAGAACATTGCCATTTTTCATGCCATTTCTATAAGAAGTAATATTAGATGGGAAACCAGTACCAGCATGATAAATCAACCACAAGCCGTCGAGTTTATTATTTCTTAAACCCCATTCTTGCAGAACGGTACCACTTGAATCAACTACTTTCAACTCTTCATAATCTGAATGTTTTACACGTAATGTGTCAATTAATTTACGACCGAGTTGATTATTTTGTGAATAGCCAGCATACGACAATAACATCACTAATAAAATTAATGAGAATCTACTATTCATAAAAAACTAAATAGTTTATAAGTGAAGTCTGCTTTTCTTGTCTAAAAGTGCCTCTACTGTTTCGCGATACATTTCATCTGGAACGCAACAATCAACTGGACAAACAGCTGCGCATTGAGGTTCTTCATGAAATCCTTGACATTCAGTACATTTATCTGATGTGATATAATACATGTCATCAGAAACTGGTGCATTTTTTTGATTCGCATCCATTTCAGATCCATCCATTAATCTAAAAGATCCTTTTACAGAAGTGCCATCAGCAATAGCCCATTCAACACCACCTTCATAGATCGCGTTATTAGGACATTCGGGTTCACAAGCCCCACAATTTATACATTCGTCAGTTATTTTAATTGCCATTGTGTAATACTATTTAAGAGTTTATTATTTTTAATAAAATGAAAGATCGATTTTTGTGGTTCAAATTTACACAAAAATTTAATAACTACTATATGATTCAAAATAGAATTGAAATTTTATTACAACTAAATGAATATATTCAAAATAATGATGCAAAGTTTCAATCCATAAAAGAACTTGCTGAACGACAAAATGGATGGTTTACGCAAGACAATATTGAATTGGCATTATCTACTATATGTGAACAGTATTTAAACAAAAATCAATTAATTCAATTTGCTAATACTATTGAAACATCCGAGTCAAAAAATAAATCTTTGCTTATTGGGATAACTATGGCAGGAAATATTCCTTTAGTAGGCTTCCATGATTTTCTTTGTGTATTTTTAAGTGGTCATCGACAATTGATAAAATTCTCTTCAAAAGATGACATTTTGCTTCCCCACTTAATTCAAAAAATATATGAATGGGATGATACTTATCGAAAGATGGTAGCCTCTTCTGAAATGCTAAAAGGTTGCGATGTATATATTGCAACAGGATCAAATAATTCAGCAAGATATTTTGAAAAGTATTTTGCTAAGTATCCTCATATTATTCGAAGAAATAGAACTTCTGTTGCAATTCTTAATGGTCAAGAAAATAAAGAAGACCTGGAGAATTTAGCAAAAGATGTTTATCAGTACTTTGGTTTAGGATGCCGTAATGTGACTAAATTATTTGTTCCAAGAGATTATGATTTTATACCCTTACTAGAAGCCTTTAAGATTTACGATGATGTAAAAAATCATAATAAGTTTAGAAATAATTTTGATTATAATTTGGCACTTTATATTTTGAACAATCAATATTATATGAGTAATGAAAGCTTATTATTGGTTGAAAATTCATCCTTATTTTCATCCATAGCTGTGTTGAATTATGAATATTATGAC
>DAOOQH010000179.1:0-4357 GCA_035388625.1 Chitinophagaceae bacterium
ACTCATCAATTCACTGTATTTGGTAACGCTTTAGCTTCAGGTGGTACTTGGACGAATTCAGATGCTAGAATTAAAAAAGATATTACAACAATAAGTTCCGCTTTAAGCGATATTAAAAAATTGCGTCCGACAACTTATTATTTTAAATCAGATGATGAAAAATACAAGTATTTAAATTTACCTAAGAATCTTCAATTCGGTTTAATTGCACAAGAAGTAAGAGAGGTATTTCCAAATATCGTAAATGAAACTCGTATGAAAGACGAAGACGGTAAAGAAAGAGAAGAATCAGTATTAAGTATGAACTATACTGAACTTGTACCTGTATTAATAAAAGGTATGCAAGAGCAACAAGAACTGATTGAAAAATTAGAAAAACGTATTAACGAATTAGAGAAGAAGTAGTAGTTTTCTTCACTCTAATAACAATTTTTAGTATGATTGTTATAAAGAAAATGCCATCCCAATAGGGGTGGTTTTTCTTTATAATCCTGAAAGCTTTGATGAATTAAAAATATTTTATCTGTTGGCTTCTATTCACACAAATTTTAAAGTCATACTGCAAATGACGGAAATAAGTG
The DNA here is from genome assembly GCA_035388625.1 of Chitinophagaceae bacterium. Lineage (GTDB taxonomy): Bacteria > Bacteroidota > Bacteroidia > Chitinophagales > Chitinophagaceae > OLB11. Next base: position 582 of record DAOOQH010000179.1, read on the forward strand.
AATGATTTTTCGAAGTAATTGGCTCTAACACTTAGTTTATAAGGGGTATATTGACAAAACAAAGTATATAAGCACTGGCCCAAATGCCACCACACAATTCTTTGCGCTTTGCACCAGCCTTCGGCCTACTGCAAAATTTGGAATTAATATATGATATCAGACTCAATTCCCTTTTCAGTTTAAAACTTCAATTTGATTTTAGCAACTTAAGATATTATTCTTTAGATTTGTTTAAAATACTCATTATGAACAAGTTTAAAATATTTTGGAGATTTGCTACATTGATGTTTTCAGCATCTTGTTTTCAATTAAATGCACAATCCACTTTAAACACAGCAAGTAATTCAGCAATCATCAATGGTGTCCATTTTGATTATTCGATTGGCGAAATGACACTTGTCAGCACTGATAGAAATGAAAATCTAATCATAACACAAGGGTTTTTACAACCTCAATCAATCCCTGCATCAGATGGTGCTCAAATTGTCCAGTCAGGTATAAATGATCTTGCAAATCAAATTAAAGTGTATCCTAATCCTACCCAAAATCTTTTATTTATAGAACCGAGTGAAATGCTCGATAATCAATTCGATTTTCAGCTGTTGGATATCAATGGTAAGGTCATTGTTCGAAAAAATGATCAACAATTGATTTCAGCTAATAAGTATACATTGGATTTATCATCTTTTGCTGCAGGTAATTATTTTTTATTGATACAAACTAATAAAGTAAAAATGGGTGATCCAATCTCATTTAAAATTCAAAAATTACATTGATATAAATCCTAAAACATTTTCTAACAAACACAAATAAAAATAGTATGAAACAAATTACACTTCTACTTTCCTTTGTTCTTCTAATTGGAACGACTTGGGCTCAAGTGCCACAAAAATTTAATTACCAAGGTATTGCACGCGATGCTAAAGGAAATGCATTATCGAAACAAATGCTTTCGTTGAAACTTACAATTCTTCCAACCATTGATGCAAGTATTGCTGAATATGAAGAAACACAAATAGTAACAACCAATGAATTTGGTTTATACACTTTGCAAATTGGGAATGGAACACCAACTAAAGGTGAAATGAAATTAGTGAAGTGGGAAACAGGAAACAAATATATTAAAGTTGCTATTGATCCTATTGGTGGTTCAAATTATATTGATGCTGGGACTACTCAATTATTATCTGTTCCGTATGCTATTTATGCAGATAAAGCTGGTATTGCAAGAGAAACTATTAATGGTTCAACGAGTGGCAATAATACGCGAGCATCCGGTAATTATATTGAAAAGACAAGTGTTGGAGGTGTTGTGAATTCAAATTCGCAATTGTTTGATAATGGCGCAGGAGTTGCTCTTGGTTTTGCTTCACCAATTTATACGTTTGAATCTCGGAAAAATTCCAATACCGATTGGTGTATAAGAACAACCAATCCAGCAGGCACAAGTCGCTCGGCATTTCGTATTCAGAATGAAGACAGTACCTTGGGTGAAATTAATTTTGTAAAGTTTGGAAAAAGTTATGGAGGTACATTTATGGGAATATCACGAAATAATATGGCGGGTATTAACTCACTAACAGGTCCTTTCGTACTCAATTGTGGAGGAGATATGATATTTGGTAATTCACTTACGGTATCCCCATTTACACAAACACCCCGTATGACAATCAACGGGACTACCGGAAATGTTGGTTTCGGTTTGCCATTAGGCGGTGTAGCCGCAGCTCGAGTTGAAGTGAATGGTCAAATCAAAATTAATGGAGGTGCCCCAGGATTAGGAAAAGTATTAACCTCTGATGCAAATGGTTTGGCAACTTGGCAAACACCAACAGGTGGCGGAAGTGGAAGCGTATCTGGCACAACGAATTATTTAGCCAAATTTACATCTGGAACAGCGGTGGGTAATTCACAAATCTTTGATAATGGAACAAGTGTCGGAATTGGAACTATTACGCCTGGTGCAAAATTAGAAGTTGCAGGTCAAGTAAAAATTACAGGAGGCACTCCTGGTCTTGGAAAGGTTTTAACTTCTGATGCAAATGGATTAGCTGATTGGCAAACTCCATCAAACTCAAGTCCATGGATAGTTTCAGGCAATAATATTTATAATAGTAATACCGCAAATGTTGGAGTTGGCAATATCAATCCACAATCACGATTACATGTAACAGATGCAACACCACTTATAGCTAATGGAATTATTCGAGGTGAATTTAATGGAACCATTGATAGTACGGATATTGTTGGTGTATTAGGAATAAATACAGTGTCTAATGGACAAGGAATTGGTGTTAAAGGACAAGGTGGTTTAGTTGGAGTTAGTGGTTCATCAGCATTTACAGGAGTATTGGGTTCGGTTACCGCAAGTAATACAGGTTATGGTGTTTATGGCGATGGTAATACGAACGGAACAGGTGTATATGGTTTTAGTGTAAATACGAATGCAGTAGATGGATTTTCACTTTTTGGAAATGCAATCAATGCATATTCAACGCAAGGTATTGGCGTAAATTCTTTAACTATTGATAATTCTGCTGGTTATTTTGCTGCAGGTAGTACAACTTTTACTCCAAATCTTGATAATGAAGGTGTGTTACATGGCGAGTATGTTGGTACTTATTTAGAAGATGCAGTAGGTGTATTTGGTAAATCAACTCCAGCAACTTCTTTTGGTATCGGAGTTTACGGTGTAGGTAATTCTGTTGGTGTTTTTGGAAGTGCCAATGGCGGACCAGGTTATGCCGGATATTTTGTTGGACCTATTTATGCAACAACAGCATCATCTGGAATTAAAACTTTTAAAATAGATCATCCAACTGACCCATCAAATAAATACTTGTATCATTCTTCTATTGAAAGCAATGATATGATGAATATTTATAACGGCAATATTACAACCGACGCAAATGGAGATGCTACAGTTCAATTGCCTTCTTACTTTGAAGCTTTGAATAAAGATTATAAATATCAGCTAACAGTGATCGGCACTTTTGCTCAAGCTATTATTGGTGAAGAGGTGATGAATAATCAATTTAAAATTAAAACCAATCAACCCAATGTAAAAGTAAGTTGGCAAGTAACAGGTGTTCGTAATGATGCAATGGCAAAAGCGCATCCTGTAAAAGTAGAAGTTGACAAAGAAGGAAGAGAAAAGGGAAAATATTTAAATCCGATTGAAAATGGCAGACCTATCAGCGAAGGAATTATTGAAAATACAACTTATTCAAATAATACTGAAATACCAGTGAGAAGTTTTTCGGAACAAGAGCGCTTGAAATTAAACGAACAATTAAGAACTCGAGCCGGCAATTAGTGAATTGCTTATTTGAACATTCTTTTTAATTAAATAATTAAACCGCTTCTTTTGGAGGCGGTTTTTTTTTGAACTCATTTTTTTGAAGATGACTTATTGATAACTGCATAAGTTGACTTACAAAAATGAAATTGTGGTTCCAATTGAAATATTTGATGATTTTCCGTAAAGGTATACCAAAAGCAATATTGAAAGAAATTAGAATAAGATGGCTTCGGAGATTCTAAAAATTATAATCCAATCCACCTAATAAAGTATTTCGTCATTGTAAAGAAGAACGACGAAGCAATCTATATTCAATACAGACTGCTTCGTGCCTCGCAGTGACGTTACTAACATAAAGGTGCCACGTCCTTACGAGGAGGAACGACGAAGCAATCTAGATTCCATACAGACTGCTTCGTACCTCGCAGTGACGTTACTAACATAAAGGTGCCACGTCCTTACGAGGAGGAACGAC
>DAOOQH010000179.1:4457-7389 GCA_035388625.1 Chitinophagaceae bacterium
CTAACATAAAGGTACCACGTCCTTGCGAGGAGGAACGACGAAGCAATCTAGATTCCATACAGACTGCTTCGTACCTCGCAGTGACGCTACTAACATAAAGGTACCACGTCCTTGCGAGGAGGAACGACGAAGCAATCTAGATTCCATACAGACTGCTTCGTACCTCGCAGTGACGTTACTAACATAAAGGTGCCACGTCCTTACGAGGAGGAACGACGAAGCAATCTCATTTTTGATTTGGTGCCGTATAGCTTATAAGCATTGAATATTGTAAGGCGAATGATTTATACTAATGATATTGCTATTCTAGTTGAATTTAGAGCTGGTTTAATTCTCCGAAAAGTGATCTTGTCAGTATAATATTTTAAAAATTCTAAAATTGATTGGCGTATTGTAGAATAACAAATTGTATTACATTTGCGACTTAAAAAAAAAATATGTCAAACCTAACATTTACAATGATTAAGCCCGATGCAGTGAAAGCTGGTCATATCGGCGCTATTTTAGCACATATCAATCGTGCAGGATTTACAATTAAAGCAATGAAAATGACAAAACTTTCTCTTGAGAAGGCTGGTCAATTTTATGAAGTTCATAAAGAACGTCCTTTTTATGGTGAACTTTGCGAATTCATGAGCAGTGGTCATATCGTTGCAGCTATTCTTGAAAAAGAAAATGCTGTTGCCGATTTTAGAACAGTCATTGGAGCAACAGATCCATCAAAAGCTGATGAAGGAACAATCAGAAAACTATACGCAAAAAGTCTTGGTGAAAACGCAGTTCATGGAAGTGATAGTGATGAAAATGCAATGATTGAAGGTAATTTCTTCTTCTCTGGTTTGGAGAAATTTTAATCTAAATCTTTATTTAACTTATTTAATTGAAGTGTCTCATTCGAGGCACTTTTTTATTTTTAGATACCTAAAACTAAATTTTGTGAATCGAGTAGTTTGGCCATTTTTTGAATAAGCCTTATGAATGATGTACAATTAGTTTAGAAATTGTATGACCACATTTAATGAAATAAATTCCATTCATCCATTTAGATGTGTTGATTTGGACATGATTATTACTTTGATTATGATAAACAATTTGTCCTTGCAAATTAAAAATAGAAATAGGTTGTTTTCCTTCAAAATCAAGAGTTAGATAATCTGAACATGGATTTGGATAAAGTACAAATGACTCTTTGTTTAAAACATTAGATATACTCAACGGATAATTATTATTGATATATCCAAAACTTGTATTCATCGGCATAAAGTTTCCTGTTCCGTTTGGATATCGACCATATGAAATATTGGGTGCTTGATTAGTAAATGAAATACTATCAAGAATTTGTCCTGCTGCATTGCTTAAAATTAGAATACCCGTATCCTTGCTTAAATTGAAGTTGGTATGAAAAATTTGTTCTAACGAATCATCATCGGCCCAGATTGTGAGGTAGGCATTTGGATTTATCGTAGTATTTGTTGGAAATTTCCATTTTTGCAAATTTGAAACCTTATCTGATAGATAAATATCCGATAAATTCAATAATTGATTTGATGTATTATATAGTTCAATCCAATCTTCTGTATCATTATATTCATCTCTCTGATTATCTACATTATCACATAGAATTTCGTTTATAACAAGCTGGCCACTAGTAGGAACTTGACTTGCCGTATTTAAAGTATAAAACTCATGCTCGGCTCTTGCAGGTGAAAATATTCCTGCATTGGTATTTTCTGTATAAATATAGTATTGTAATTCACCACCAATCACTGTTATAGTTGCCCCGAAATTATTATCATTCGCTCCGCCATCATTATGAGCCCCATCATCATACATACTTATTTTCGTAAATTTTTCGGTTTGATTAAATCTATAGCCAAGTATTACATTGGAGCTATTTGAAATATTGGCATTGATCGTTAGTGATGAATTAAACGTAGGTGACGCATTATTTGGAGTAATACTTGAGATGGTTGGTGGCGCCGCCATAAATTCTGGCAAGGAGAGCAAGTAAGACTTTCGAGCTTCCATCAACGTTTTAATTCCCGGAACATCATAACTACCCACATCAGTTAATGAATCGAGTGAGTTGGTGAATTGTGTGTATGAGAAAAATTTATTGATATCAGATTGGACTGCCGTATCAATTTGTGTTTTCAATTGTATTGCTAAAGTTTCGTATAGGCTTGATGAAAAATATTCACTCAAAATAGTTTTCATATGAGCGATGTATTTTTTCTTAAATGAGGGGGTGTTTTGTACAACATTGATAAGAGGCCAAAATGTATCAGATGCATGATTGTCTATAGGGAACTGTTGCATGCCACTAATATTTAAACTACCCATTGACGTACCTCCAGCACCTGCAAATGGGAAGCCTCCGAACGACATGTTTAAATCCCATATTATAGGATTATAATGAGAGGTATTATCTTTATAGATATAGTGATTTTGGGCAAACACACCATTATAACTATCTAAATTAATCAATAAATTATTAAAGGCTAACATCCAGATTGCTCGATCCATATCAACTATGTTTTCAATACTTGCAGATTGATTTGTTATTGTGTCACAAAGGTTCACCAGCTCATTCCATCCTGACTTTGATTTTATCTCATAATACGAAGCATACGAGCTACTATCTGAATTGATGAATTTAAAATTGCTTTTTGTTGTTGGTCCAGGAATGATGGTAGGATTACATTTTATAAATGTATTGTTTGATGTATAGAAGTGATCGGCACAAAAATTCTTATCAATGTTCTCGGCGCTTGAATACAAACCGAAGTAATTACCGTTCACATATACTTGAGCAAAATTTGATAATGGGCAATGCATATAATTCTTTAAAATTTGGTAGGCAAGAACTTCACGAATCATATTGAACTCAATGCATTTAAAAATCAAAAACATCAAGGATATACTGATATTA
>DAOOQH010000180.1:0-7384 GCA_035388625.1 Chitinophagaceae bacterium
GGAATGATATCACTAAATCACATATTATTCTTCGTGAAATGACGATGCAAGTGGGCGATAGTATTTTAAGTAGTGATTTAGAAGATGAATTAAAATTCAACAAAAGGCGAATTTTAAACCTCCAACTTTTTTCAACCGTTCAATATTCAGTTGAATATCTTGATAATCGTAATATTCATATTGAATTTTTAATCACTGAAATATTCTTTTGGATACCAAGACCCATCTTTTCACTTGCAGATAGAAATTTTAATGTGTGGTGGAAAGAACAAAATCACCAACTAGATAGAACCAACTTAGGGTTAGAAATGACACGACTCAATTTCAGAGGTCGTAACGAACGAGTTGGAGGCACTGTGCAGGTCGGATACAATAAATTTTTTGATGTGTTTTATAAAATACCCTTTATTGATAAACAATTAAAACAAGGATTAGGCATTAGTGCCACCTATGCAACAGGAAGAGAAATAAATTATATCACACATAAAAATAAAATTGAATTTTATAGAAATGATGAATATCCTTATCAACGTTTTCAAACTGAACTGACCTATACCTATAGACCCGGTTATGCATTTATTCATGAAGCCAACTTAAGTTATAATTATATGGCTATTACCCAAGCTATGTTTGACAAAAGTCCTAATTATTTAGGTGGCACAAGAAAGATTAATTTTTTTGAATTAAAATATACAATTGGATTTAATAATACCGATTTTCGTATTTATCCATTAAATGGCATTGATGCAAAAATTACCATTTTAAAAAGAGGATTGGGAATTGATAAAGATGTAAATCAGTTCAACATAAGAACCGAATGTTCATTTTACCAGAAAATCACAAGCAAAATTTCAACCTCATTCGTGTTTAGAGGACGTCTAGCTTTTCCACAGGAGCAACCCTATTATTTTAATACCGGACTCGGTTATAAAAATGAATATTTACGTGGTTACGAATATTATGTTATCGATGGAAGTCATTATGGTTTACTAAGACTTAATCTCCGACATAAAATTATTGATCGCGTTATACATCAACATATTTTACCCATCTTTAAATATATCCCAATAAGTTTTTATGCGAAGGCCTATAACGATATTGGTTATATTTATTCAAAATATCCGAAAACGAGTTTTTTAAATAATCGAATATTGAATGGATATGGTATAGGGATAGATCTGGTGGTATCCTACTATGCAAAATTTAGAATCGAATATAGTTTCAACCATTTAAATCAAAATGGATTATTTTTACATGGTAACAAAGAATAAATTATGCATATAGCCATTTATAACCGTGCTTTTGAAGATGAGGATATTCAATTATTTAAAGAATTATTTAAATGCTTCGAAACGCATCATATTACGGCTATTATTTATGAAGATTTAGCGAACCGCCTTTCATCTCTACTTAATTTACCATCGCAATTCGAAATTTTTTCTGAATTACAACCTCTTCCTCCAAAAACTAATTTCTTATTCAGTATGGGTGGAGATGGCACTATGCTTGATACAGTTCAATTTGTTGGTTCAAAAAACATTCCAATATTGGGTATTAATTTGGGTCGATTAGGATTTTTAGCAAGCACCTCATCCGATCAAATTGAGTTTGCTGTTACTTCACTTCTTGCCGGCAATTTTATTCTTGATCCGCGAACTTTAATGCATTTAGATGCTAGTATTCCTATTTTTACAAATGCACCCTATGCGCTCAATGAGTTTTCGTTGCATCGAAAAGATAGTTCCTCATTAATTAAAATTCATACCTATTTAAATGGCGAATTTCTTTGCACTTATTGGGCCGATGGATTAATTGTTTCGACACCAACTGGCTCAACAGGATATTCATTAAGTTGTGGTGGACCCATTATATTTCCGCAAGCAAATAGTTTTGTGATTACCCCAGTTGCACCACATAATTTAAACGTTCGTCCTTTAGTCATCGCAGACAATAGCATAATTTCATTCGAAGTTGAAGGTAGAGCTGAACAATTTCTTTGCACCTTAGATGCTCGTTCAGAAGCAATTGATAGCCATGTTTCATTGGCAGTAAGAAAAGAAACTTTTGTGATCAATTTAATTCGTCTCGAAGGGCAAAACTTTTTAAATACCTTGCAAACGAAGCTCTATTGGGGCGTTGATAGAAGAAATTGATTTAGTGAAATTATTCTCACAGATAAATACAAAAAAATACCTAATAATTCTGTGCTATCTGTGAGACCCTAGTTAGCTGAGTATACAATTTATTGCTTCATCAATCCTTCCTTGTAAATACAGCACTATCGAGTTTAAGAGCAAGCCTATTTATACAAACAATTCTCCAGCCAAATAATCTGCAAACAATTTCCCTTTCGAACTAAGTTTGATAGAATGATTCTCTACAATCAACATCTCTTCATGTACATATTTAGCAACCGTTCTATTCCATTCTTCTATTTCATCTCCTTTCAAAAATGAATTGACAATAGATGTATCAAATCCTTCAATAGTTCGTAAAGAAGTCATTATTCTTTCATTCAATTTTTGTGAACTAGTAAGCGTTTCAATTTCAAATGGCAATTCGTTTTTCTGTAATGCTTGAATATACTTTGCATTATTCGAAACATTCCATTGTCTACTGATTCCATTATATGAATGTGCTGAAGGACCTATACCTAAATAAGAAACACCTTTCCAATAATTACTATTATGTATTGCTCGACAATTTTCTAACGCATAATTTGAAATTTCATAATGAATATAATTATTTTGATGAAGTTGCTTCATTAAATATTCAAATTGATTTGCACTCTCTTCATGATTAATAGGCAGTTCTTTTTTTGATTTGATAAAACTAGCTAAAGCCGTTTTGGGCTCGATCGTCATTGCATAACATGATAAATGAGGCGCTTTATATTTCAAGGCTGTTTCAATATTCCTTTCCCATTTTTGTTGTGTGAGTAAAGGAAATCCAAAAATAAGATCAATACTAAAATTCTCAAAACCATGTTCACGTGCAAGTTGTATGCATTGCTCCGCTTGTGAGGCTGTATGCGAACGATTCATATAAGCTAAATCTTCATCATAAAAACTTTGTATGCCAATACTTAAACGATTGATGCCAACAGAGGTAAACGCTAATAGTTTTTCTTTGTTGATATCATCCGGATTAGCCTCTAAAGTAATTTCAATATTTGCATTCACTTGAAATGTTTCGTGAATATGGGTCATAATCAATTCTAATTCAAATTGGTTGAGCAAACTTGGTGTGCCTCCACCAAAATAAATACTATCAATTGGTTCATTATTTAAATACGATTGACGAATTCTGATCTCATTCAATAAATTTTGAATTAATTCGTTCTTATACTTCAATGAAGTAGAGAAGTGAAAATCGCAATAATGACATGCTTTTTTACAAAATGGAATATGTATATAAATACCCGCCATGAACCTGAATCAGAATAGTTGTAAATGTAGTTTCTTTGTACAATAAAAAACAAAAAGGATTCTGATCATCTAAAATTGATAAAAAGGGCTAACTATATCATCATCGTTTTAATTTTCATTTTGATGCAAATGGAAGCTCAAAATTTTTCAATCAACTTAAGAGGCGAAAAAGACAGTTTTCTTGCGTTGACAAATATGCCAATAAAATTTGAATCTTTTATTGCATGTAGTGAAGCCTTAAAATCAGCACAACTGAATTTATACAAACAAGGTTATTTAACTGCAAGTATCGACTCGCTTGTATGGACCGATTCAAATAGTTCGGCTCATGTAATGGTTGGCAATAAATTTCGTTGGGCCAAATTAAAAAACAAAAACATACCTTCTGCATTACTATCGCAATCGCGATTTGACGAAAAAAACTATTTTAATAAACTCGTCGATATTCAAAAACTCTATCCCGTTTTTGAAAAAATCATTCGATACTATGAAGATAATGGTTATCCTTTTGCAAGTATTTATTTAGATAGCGTAGCAATTAAAACAGATAAAATTCATGCAAACTTGGCACTTGATTTAGGACCATTGACGAAAATTGACACCATCATGATAAATGAAGATGCAAAAATTTCAAAGCAATTCATTTTACAATATCTTGGACTTAAACAAGGTATGCTGTACGACGAAACTAAAATTAAAGAAATTAGCAAACGCATTCGTGAATTATCCTTCATTCAAGAGGCAGCCCCTTGGCGAATTGAGTTTAATGTAATTGAAACAAAATTATCACTTTATTTAAAGAGTAAATCGGCAAATCGCGCTGATGTATTAATTGGCTTACTGCCTAATAATGAAGAACGTGGCGGAAAATTTTTATTGACGGGCGATGTTAAATTAGCCTTTGTAAATGCCTTGGGCATGGGCGAAAATTTATCTATCAATTGGCAAAATCTCCAATATCAATCGCCACGCTATAATATCGAAACGCAAGTACCTTATTTATTGAATACGCCAATTGGCATTTCTGGCAAATTTGATTTTTATAAAAAAGATACCACGTTTAAAAACGTGAACGGTGAATTAGGTTTAGTTTATCAATTTAGTGCGAACGAACAAGTTAAGATATATTATGAACTCGCGAGTTCAAGAATATTAAGTTTAAACACAGCTAGTTTAATTGCTACCAGAAGCCTTCCTGAGTTAGGCGATATCACCTATCGTACTTTTGGTTTAGAAACACAAATTAGTAGGGTCGATTATAAACTCAATCCTCGAAAAGGATATAGGGCTCAAATCAATGGCAGTGTTTCATTTCGAAATTTTATAAAAAACACCAGTGTCGAAACCACTATTGATCCATTACTCAACAAACCTTTTTCATACTTATATGATAGTATACAATTAAAAAGTTTTAAGTATACCGTAAAGGGACAGTTTAGTTATTTTACACCTTTTACCAAACGTCTTTTATTGGCAACAAGTTACTATGGTGGAATCACCCTAAGCAGTGATGGATTATATAAAAATGAGGTTTTTCAAATTGGTGGATATCGTTTACTTCGTGGCTTTGATGAAGGTAGTATGTTTGTCAACGCCTATAGTGTAGTGAGTATTGAACCGCGTTATTTGCTTTCTCTTAATTCATACTTTTTTATTTTTGGTGATATAGGATTTACCCAATCTAAATATGGCAATATAAATCGAACTGAATTACCTTATAGTATGGGTTTGGGTATGACCTTTGAAACAAGAGCGGGATTATTTAATATTAGCTATGCTTTAGGTGCTAAACAAAATCAACCTTTTCAGTTTAGAAGTTCGAAAGTTCATTTTGGCTATGTGAGTTATTTCTAATTGGATTAAAAAATTGATCAAGTTTTTTATAAATACCAATATTCATCGTTTAGGCGGCACACTCGTTTTACATTATAAGTCCCAACCAAAGCATTCTAGCCAAGCTTGGAAAAGTTTAATTAAAGCAATATCTTTGGTTCGCAATATTAAATATGACGAATGCTAGTTTAAATTTTGAAATTAATAACCTCCCAAAATCTATTCGGGATGAAATAAAGGATTTCGTTGATTTTCTGAAACTTAAAAATTCGAAGGAAAAAAAAATAACTAAACGAGAGTTCGGTTTTGGAAAGGGAAAGGTGAAATTATCAAATGATTTTGATGATCCTCTTGATGAATTCAAAGAATATTTGAAATGAGTTATTAACTTGATACGCATACATTGCTTTGGTTCATCTCGGGAGAATCAAAATTACCTAAACGAATAAAATCATTAATTGAGAGTATAAATACACCCTGTTTTATCAGTATTGTTTCTATTTGGGAAATTGTAATAAAAAAGCAAATTGGGAAGTTAGAATTTGGATTGGAATTGACCGAACTTTTTACTTTTATAGAAAGGAACAAGATTGAAATTTTGCCAATTGAATTAGTTCATTTTATTGAATTGTCAAATCTTCCTTTATTTCATAGTGATCCATTTGATAGAATGATTATTAGTCAATCTGTTGCAGAAAAAATGATTATTTTAGGTTGTGATGAAAAATTTCACAATTACGATATTTCTATTGAGTGGAAATAACTAGCCCACAACAAACAGTTATTCGCGTTTTGTAATGCAATTCCTGACAGAAGTGTCAGGACCGCAATGCATGTCTTCGAATAATTAAATTGGCTTAGCTAATTTTTAATACTTTATTTACTTCATGTACAAATCAATTGCTATATACAATATTTATAAAATTTACATGATATCAATACTCTAACAAGATTCTAATCCCATATTTTAATCTATTCAAGACAAAATAACTTAATTTAGCTAAAATTATTTTTGATATGTTACGATTATCTATCCTTACAAGTCTATTATTTTTCAACACCCTTTTGTTTGCTCAAGACATAAAAAAAATAAATACAGGTAAATTTACGGGTCCCTTTACCCTTCCACTTTCCTCTTCAACTTCTAGAGATGATATTGGCAAACCTTCATGGGATATTCTTTTTCAAAGTTTACCTAATGAAGAAATTGAACATTTATTTCATACTGAAGAATTGAAGAAAATTAAAATGGCTCAAAAATTAAAATCTATTTCGTCGGGCACTAGTTCAAACAAAACGGCAGGCGCTGCACCTACTATTGGCGTTAATTTCAAAGGCAATGAACTTAAATCGTGGACTCCAACCGACAATTCAATTGCTGTTTCAAATGGTGGACAAATTGTTTCATGTGTAAACTATGGTATCGAATACTATGATACAACCGGCGGTGCTTTTATTGTGAGTCAAACATGGAACGCGTTTGTAAATGACACCACATTAAAATCTGGTAAATTCGATCCTCGTGTTCTATATGATAAACTTCATGATCGGTTTATACTTGTCTTGCTTCATGGCTTTTCATCTACCAAATCTAAAATACTAACCTTCTTTTCTAAAACAAACAATCCTTTAGATGGATGGTATTTATATCAACTTCCTGGCAATCCTTATAATGACACTACTTGGACAGATTTTCCAACTATAGGAGTTAATAATGATGAACTTTTTATTAATGGCAATCGTTTTGGTGATGCCCCAACTTATAATTGGAAAGAAACTTATATATATCAAATCGGACTGACAGAAGGGTATGCAGGTTTGCCTCTTAACTATGGTTTATGGAATGGTATTTTTACGCCAGATAGTTTAGACGGCATTACTTTATACCCAGCAGCCAATGGTTTAGGCGATAGCATGAACGAAAAAATGTATTTTGTTCAACTCATGCCCGATTCAGGTTCGCATGTTTATTTATACGAAATAAATGGATTACAATCATCTGCAACTAAAACATTAACTGCTTCGCAATTTGCAATTCCGCATTATGAAGTTTGTGCCAATGCATTTCAAAAAGATCCATTTACAGGTTTTGTTGACTCGTTAAGTACGGGTAGCGCATGGAC
>DAOOQH010000181.1:0-7372 GCA_035388625.1 Chitinophagaceae bacterium
AATAGCATGAAACAAATAAGCCTATAAATAAGAGTAAAAACTGAATGGCAACCAATGGCGAATTGGTGGCAACATTGGTACCGCGTAAAATTAAAAGATAGGCCAAATTGGTCATGGCAGTGATAATACCCACTCGGGTCGAAATTTTTTTATTCATTGATATGTATCAAATTATTATTGATGACCATTAAAACTTTACCTTTTAAAGTTTGATTATATAAAGGTGAATTGTTCGATTTACTTAGGTTCGATGCTTCATTAAATTGCCATTCTTCATCTGTATTGAATATGGTCAAGCAAGCTTTTTCCTTTTCTTTAATTTCAGGAATTTCTAGTCCAAGTATTTTTCGAGGTTGTTCTGTAATGAGAGAAATTAATTTGTCAATTGAAATATCCTGACACGCTTTTAAAAGTATTGCAAGCGTAGTTTGAAGTCCAATCATGCCCGGTTTAGCATATTCGAATTCTACTTCTTTAGCATCCCAATTTTGCGGAAAATGGTGGGTTGCAATACAGTCTATCGTGCCATCTTCAATTCCTTTTACTAAAGCCAAACGATCTTCTTCGTTGCGCAATGGCGGATTAACTTTAAAAACCGAATCGTAGTTTTCGAGCAATTGATCTGTATAAAATAAATGATAAGGCGTTACCGAGCAAGTAACTTGAATGCCTTGTTTTTTTGCTTGTTTAATAAGTGCAAGCGATTTCTTAGTTGAAACGCCAGTAAAATGAATATGTGATTCAGTATAATTCGCTAGTTCAATATCTCGCTGAATCTGAATACTTTCGGCTATTGAGGGTTTGCCTTGTATGCCAAGTTTAGTTGAAATGATACCTTCGTTCATTAAGCCATTTTTTGCAATCGAATAATCCTCGGGTATTTGAACTACTACGCCTTGAAAAGCTTTTACATATTGAAGGGCTTTAAGCAATAAGCCCGACTCTTGTACCGGTTTAATGCCATCACTAAATGCAACTGCACCATTTAATTTCATATCATACATTTCAGCAAGATCTTTGCCTTCAAGCTTTTCTGAAATGGCACCAATGGGATGAAGATTAATGAAATGACTTTTACTTTTGATATAATCAACAGACGACTTACTTGTGGTGTATGGTTTTGTATTAGGTATAAGGCATATATCTGTATAACCTCCAGCTGCAGCTGATTTTGATCCAGATATCAGATCTTCTTTATGTTCAAAACCAGGATCGCAAAAATCAGAGAATATGTCTAACCAACCAATACTTATGAAGGTATTTTTTTTATCAATAATGAGCAATTTTTTACTGTCGACAATTTTATTATCGATGGAGTCAGCAATTTTTTCAATGATGCCGTTTTTAATAAAAATATCTTTTTTCTTAAGATGATACTTATTTGTAGGACTGAGGATGGTTGCTTTTTTTACTAAGATTTGCATCATAATTATTTTCGGAATACCGTAAGAGATTACTTCATCAAACGAATCAAAAGAATTTCAATTGCGAGAAATATAAGCGCTAAAATAATACAAACTTTCCAAAGTGGTATGCCATGTTGTAATTCATTAATGGTGCTTGATGCATTCAAATCATCAGCTAACCAATCGGCATTTTTTATTTTAGTTGTTTTCTTCAAGTCTGTTAAATTCCAATAGGATAGATTAGATTCAGCACGATCATAGTTTACACCAACAAAATTAGTATCGGTGCTATTGGGTAAATAAATGCCATATAAACCTGCAAAGTTCATTCCATTGTTTAGATTGATTTGCATTCGATTGCCAATGGCTCTCTGTTCTGGTATCATGTCAATTTCTTGATTACCTAAATGATATATTGTTTTGTCTCCAATTTTACTATTTTCAATAAAGAGATTCGCATTTTTTCCTATGGTTAGTGCATTAATACTATTATTTGAATTAAGGTAGGCCATTTTATAAATAAGTGGCAAAAACCAATATGATTTTGGAAAACTACTTGCGCTAATTTCAGCACTCGAGGCACAAACATACATTTTGCCATTTCCTACTTTGTAAGCACTTAAAAAGGCATCGCTATTTGAAAATGAAAATAATT
Source organism: Chitinophagaceae bacterium (assembly GCA_035388625.1). Taxonomy (GTDB): domain Bacteria; phylum Bacteroidota; class Bacteroidia; order Chitinophagales; family Chitinophagaceae; genus OLB11. Next base: position 2,062 of record DAOOQH010000181.1, read on the forward strand.
TTTGTTCACTACTTAATGCACCATTAGATAAAATATAATGTTTGTAAACAATTGGTAAATCAATATTTTCAGGGGTCTTAGTAAAAATGTCTTTAAAGATATCGTGCGATTTATTATAATCTGTTACAAAGGTTTTAGAAGTATCAAATCGTAAATAATTACATCCAGCAGTCTTGCCTAAAAATGAGTTGAGGCTACTCATTTCTGATGATTGAGGCGCAAAAACCAACATGCTTCCACCATTGTTGATATAAGATTCAAGTGCAACTGAAACGGCATCTGAAAATTTATTTGTGCCATTCAAAATAATCAACGAATAATTTTTAAATAATTCAGTATTGACTGCATTCACATTAGTATTATCCATTCTGAATTGTGAACCTGGTTTGAAAACCGAACTCAAAAATGCATTGGCATTTGTTTGATTGAGTACCAACACCGAATAGTTCGAAGTAACTTTTCCTGCAACATAAAAGGTGTCATCAAAACTAATCGGATAATCATTGATATATACTTGAATCTTTTGTTTGCCTGCAGTTGAGGTTGTAAATGGAATGGATTCGGTCTTAAGCTCGTCGGGTTTTACAGTGGTATTTGCAACGCTTTTCATTTGACCATTCACCATTACAGATATAGAAGTACTAACTTCTTCCGATCCATTATTTTTTAAACGCACCACCATTGGGTTGGCTTCATTGAGTAGGATAGAAGGTGTTTCAAAATAGACTGTATCAATAGATAAATTGCCGATTGTATTTGCTTTAATCGGTATAAAATATTTTTTAATAGAATCCTTAATTTCTAAATCACTTGGGAAATTATTTTTTTGAAAATCTGAAATAAAAATCATTTGCTTTTTTAATCCAGGCTCAGTAAGTAAAAGTTGTTTTTGTTTTTCTAAAATAGTAGATGCTGTTCTGGTTTTGGGTGAGACTTGAATAGTACTTATCTGTCGAAGCGCTTCTTCTTTTGATAAAAATCTATTTTCGTTGTAGGCAAAATCATTGGTTAGAATTTGAATTTCATCATTGCTTGTATAGCCTTCAATAATTTCTTTGGCCTTGCCCTTCGCAAGATCTAATAATGAAAGTGAATTGTTTTCGATGCCCATACTAAATGAGTTATCGATATAAATACTTATTGCCTTTGCTCCTTGAGTCATCTTTTCTTGGTCTTTTGAGAAGAAAGGCTGGGCAAAAGCGAATACTAAACTTAAAACAGCTAATATCCTACTGGCTAAAATCAACAGATGTTTGAGCTGCGATTGTTTTTGTGTTTGCTCTTGAAGTTCTTTTAAAAATCGGATATCAGGAAAGAAAACCTTTTTATACTTCCTGAAATTAAACAGATGGATTAGAATTGGAATGCCAATTGCTAGTCCTGCAATAGTAAATAAAGGGTATAAAAAATTCACGAGCGCAAAAATAAGGGTTATGAACTATAAAAAAAGTTTAAATCTTCACAAGGATTTAGGTTATTTAATGTATAAATGCGCAAGCCAATTTTTGTTTGAGATTTGCTATGAGTTTATCGAATCAACAATGACTTGATGATTGGTTTAATACAGATTGTATTCCATTAAAAAAAGCGCTAAGCGGTAACTAATTCATCTGCATAATGCGCCAAACCAAAATTACGTTGTTGTGATTCTTCAGGATTTGTAACATGCCATTCAAATTCATCTCTGAAATGTCTGATAGCAGCAGCTACTGGCCAAGCGGCAGCATCTCCTAATGGACAAATTGTATTACCTTCAATTTTACGTTGAATATCCCAAAGCAAATCAATGTCAGACATTTTTCCTTTTCCGTACTCAATATTTTTCAAGATTTTATACATCCAACCTGTACCTTCTCTACAAGGTGAACATTGACCGCAACTTTCATGATTATAAAAACGAGCGAGCGACATGGTATGTCTAACTACACATTGGTCTTCATCTAAGACAATAAATCCACCACTACCCATCATTGAACCTGATTCAAATCCTCCATCAGATAATGATTCATAATTCATATATCGAGTTTCACCTTTAGCGGTTTTCAATAATAGATTAGCAGGTAATATAGGTACCGATGAACCACCTGGTATACAAGCTTTTAATTTTTTGCCATTTGGTATTCCACCACAATATTCATCACTATATATAAATTCTTCAACACTGCAAGTCATATCAATTTCGTAAATGCCTGGTTTATTTATATTACCACAAGCCGAAATTAATTTTGAACCAGTACTGCGTCCAACACCGATTTTAGCATATTCATCACCTCCCATATTCATTATCGGAACAACAGCAGCTAAGGTTTCAACATTATTAACAACGGTTGGACAACCCCATAATCCTTTTACGGCTGGAAATGGAGGTTTAATTCTTGGATTGCCTCGCTTTCCTTCTAATGACTCTAGTAGGGCAGTTTCTTCACCACAAATATAAGCGCCAGCACCTCGTTGAACATAAAGTTCTAAATCGTATCCTTTGCCTAAAATATTTTTGCCTAGATAGCCATTTTGTTTAGCCTCTTCAATTGCTTTTTCTAAAATTGCAACGATCCAAGCATACTCACCTCTAATATAAATATATCCTGTATTTGCACCTAGTGCATATGATGAAAGTATCATGCCTTCAACCAAAAGATGAGGAATGAATTCCATTAAATATCGATCTTTGAATGTACCAGGTTCGCTTTCGTCGGCATTGCAAACTAAATAACGTGGCACGCCCTCTGGCTTGGCTAAAAAACTCCATTTCATTCCAGTTGGAAAACCTGCTCCTCCGCGTCCACGTAAACCACTTTTTTTAACTTCTTCAGTTACTTCATCAGGCGTTAAGGTACTTAGCGTTTTATCTACCGCACTATAACCACCATGTTGTTTATACGTTTCGAAATGTTTAATTCCAGGAATATGAGCGTTTGCTAATAATAGTTTTATACTTGCCATAGCTTGCAAAAATCGGGTTTAAATTTAGTATTTTCAAATTGTTTTTTCTCTATAAACAATAGAAGCTTATGCGATTGTAAATTATCGTAGTCTATCTGAATCACGAATTAACTTTTCATCTTTTCTAATTCCTCCAAATGCTAGTAATAAGAAAAAGACAGTTAGAAGTGGAACAAATAAGCCAAGATAAATTTTAGATCCTAATACGCCCACTACAAGTTTATTAGATAAAATAGTTTTTGCAGAGAAATAAAGTTCGTATGCACCAACACTGATAGCCACAAATACAGCAAGTAGTGTGATACTCATTTGTAATTTACGATTACCAAATAAAAATATGGTAATAAATGAAATAAGGGCTGAGGCAATTGTAATAGACATTAATATCATATCGGATTTGGCGGTCAAATCTTTTTCAACAATTTGAGTTGTTTCTAAACCTGATTCATTATGTATACCAAAAGGAATAAAAAAAGCTAAAAGTATACTTAGAGAGGCAAGTAAAAGCCAAATTGTTTGTTTTCTTTGAATCATAAAAATTAAATTTGGTCGCAAGATATTTATTTATTTGTATCCATGAAATTCTTCACTGAATATTAAATGAATCAAATTGAGGTAATATGCTCGTTTTAAATCTCATCAAAATGGCTCTAGTATTGATTTCTGATACAAGTTTTTACTTTTCTGCCTCCTCATTTCATTTTTAAATTTACATTTCATACTTTTGCGCCCTCTTAAAAAATAATAAGTATGAATATTTTATTTTACCTAGTACCTGTCTTTGGTGTGATTGCGCTACTCTATACCTTTATTCAAGGCGCTTGGGTTTCAAAGCAAGACGCTGGAAATGCACGAATGAAAGAAATTGCTAACTTTATTTCCGAAGGCGCAATGGCTTTCTTAAAGGCCGAATACAAGGTAATGGCATATTTTGTAGTCATTGCTGGTTTATTGCTTGGTGTTATGGGTTATTCTAATTCAAATTCGCACTGGAGCATTGCTTTGGCTTTTGTTTTGGGTGCATTTTTAAGTGCATTGGCTGGTTTTATTGGTATGCGAATTGCAACAAAAGCTAATGTTAGAACAGCAGAAGCAGCTCGTACAAGTTTATCTAAAGCCTTGAAAGTGTCATTTACAGGTGGTTCTGTAATGGGTTTAGGTGTTGCTGGTTTGGCTGTACTAGGTTTGGGATCTTTATTTATTATCTTAAAAATGATTTTTGCACCTGAGTCAGGTGTAGATACAATTGAGATGGAACGTACCATTGAAATCTTAACAGGGTTTTCATTAGGTGCTGAAAGTATAGCTTTATTTGCACGTGTTGGTGGTGGTATTTATACAAAGGCCGCCGATGTTGGCGCTGATTTAGTTGGTAAGGTTGAAGCGGGTATCCCTGAAGATGATCCACGTAATCCTGCAACAATTGCTGATAATGTAGGTGATAATGTGGGTGATGTAGCGGGTATGGGTGCCGATTTATTCGGATCTTATGTAGCAACTGTATTAGCAACTATGGTATTAGGTCGTGAAACAACTTCAGTGGATGAATTTGGTGGTCTAGCTCCGATTTTATTACCGATGTTAATCGCAGGTGTTGGTATTATTCTATCAATTGTTGGAACATTTTTTGTAAAAATATCTGAGAAATCTGGATTAAATCCTTCGAAAGTTCAAAATGCTTTGAACATGGGTAACTATGGCTCAATTGTATTAACTGCAATTGCTTGTTTTTTCTTGGTGAATTATTTATTACCTGAAACAATGACTTTACGCGGTCACGACTTTACTAAAATGGGTGTCTATGGTGCTATTCTTGTAGGATTAGTAGTTGGAACACTTATGAGTATTATTACTGAGTACTATACAGCAATGGGTAAAAAACCAGTAATGAGTATAGTTCGTCAATCAATGACGGGGCATGCAACAAATATTATTGGTGGTTTGAGTGTGGGTATGGAAAGTACATTTCTTCCGATATTAGTTTTAGGAGGCGGTATTTATGGATCTTATTATTTTGCAGGATTATACGGTGTGGCTATTGCTGCTGCTGGTATGATGGCAACAACCGCAATGCAATTAGCAATAGATGCATTTGGTCCTATAGCTGATAATGCAGGTGGTAATGCTCAAATGTGTAATTTGCCTGAAGATGTAAGATTGATGACAGATAACCTGGATTCGGTTGGTAATACCACTGCCGCCACAGGAAAGGGTTTTGCTATCGGAAGTGCTGCTTTAACTGCTATGGCTTTGCTTGCTGCCTATTTAGAAGAAGTGCGCGGAGCTTTACAATTAGCGGGAACTAAAGCAGGGAAAGCTGTCTTTTTGCATACTAACTATAATACCAAATTCACTGAAAATATTCCTT
>DAOOQH010000182.1:0-7364 GCA_035388625.1 Chitinophagaceae bacterium
ATAAAACAAGCAAAGAAAAAATAGAGCACAACCCCATTCCATTTTTTACGCACTGCAATCGCATTTTTTATTCCAGCTTGATTCACCAAAAACAAGCCATATACAAACATGGTGATAGAAACTACAGTCATAATGACTAAAGGAAGAATAGACATTGTTTTAATTGGAGGTGTGAGTTGCAAAAAAACTAATTTACCAATATCATTCCAATGCCCAGTGAGATAAACCAATGCAAATGCAAGATAGATAGGCGTTAAAATTCCTATGATATACGCCATATTTTCTTCAAGAACAAAGGGGCGAAGCAATAAAAGCAAAGCTAAAAAAAGGAAGAAAAATAAAATTGAAGGAAAGTAAAATAAAGCGGCTAATGAGACAAGCAAACCTATATCGAAACAGGCTTTACGTGGTTTGGCAATTTGATAGAGTTGCATGGTTTTTGAAAAAGCCATAAACAAAAAGATATTCGCTATAAAAGCTGTTGAAAACACATTTAAAATGGGTGCAAAGGATGAAAAGAGTAAAAATGACATGGCTGGCAAATAGCTCTTTTTTTGTAAAAACCGTTCACGATTGACCACATAATTGAAGTAAATTGAGAATCCAAAAAGAATCATTACTGAAAAAAACACATAAATAGAGGGGTGCTTTTCATAAAATCGAGCTAAACCCGAAAAGGAGAATAATAAACCTCGATGAAAATTATCCATTTCTGATAAAGCTGGTGGATGCCAAATATACCTTGCCTTCAAAACGAAGGTTAAAAACACCAAAGCGATAGCTGATGAGAGATCGTTTAATTTAAAAATACGTAACACTGAATAGTTTAATAACTGATTTTAAGAAAGCAAAGATAATTTTTTGAAACACATGGCATTACAATTTCTGATTTCGACATTTGCAATGCAGATCGTGGCATTAGGTTCCAATTCTCAATTTCTTCACTTGTTTGAAGTTCCTTGACAGTAAGTTCGCCGGTTCCACTAATATAGGAGGCTAGAACCCGTGATTGTTTTCCACTCATATCATTAAATATATAAGCGTTTCCAAGCCGATGTTGCAACACGCCATAAGATGAAAAGATTCCATTATCATCCATGGTGGTTTGATCTTTTAAAATAGTTTGACTCCATGCAAGTGAACCATCGGACTTTAAATTAAAGACTGCAATTTCATCATAAGAAAATTCATTTACAATTCTTGCATTTTCATTCATATTCGACATCATCATTGACGAACTTAACATAGGCGTGATACTAGCAATGCTTCTTGTGTTTTGATATGTTCTTTCTGCCACTATTTCAACCTCTCCACTTTTCTTAAGAAATAAATTTCTAATTTTCATGTCTTTCAAATCGGTTGGTGTAGCAGCAACCTGCATTGTAATTGGTGTAAAATGACTTGGATTGACAATTTTGTTTTCAATATTGTAAGACCCTAAAAACAAACCTCGAGACTTACTATATCTTCCATCTGAAAAGTAACTAGCGATATAGAGATTTCGATTGATATTGTCAATTGCCAAATGAATATCCCGAATGGAGTATTGATTTAAATCAAACTGATTAAAACTAAAATTCAAATCGCCTTTTGACGCTGTAAGTAAAATTAATTTCTCGCCACTGCCTTTGTTCGCTTTGGTATCATTCGCTAAAAGATAGGCCTCTCCTCGATTTGAAACACCCGCCACATCCAACATATATAAATCGCCTTCAGTCATTAATTGCTTTATTTCAATATCAACCTGCAAATTGATATCCACAACCTTAGCATGTAGTTTGGTACTTCCTTCTTCTGAAAATGAATTATAAACAAGTGTTTTTGTATTATCATCACTCACACTAAAATTAAATTCACCATTATTTCTAAACGACTCCATGGGTGTACTTTCAAAAAGCTGAGGTTCTGTCCATGAATAGTCTTGATTTAATTTAGACATATAGACATTCATACTTTTATTTTCCTTGACAACATAAAATACAAGCATATCTTGACTTGTATTGGTAAATTTTATTTTTGATAGCTTGGATGGTAAGAATGAAAGTGTACTTATTTTTTCTTTGACCATATTTTTATTGTAAAATAAAAGTTCTCCTATTGAAGCATGATTTCGGTACACAACCGAATAGCCTCTGCACTTACCAACTACCATGAAATCATCATTTCGTAAGTTTAGTTCTTCCTTCTCACTTAGTAAAATTGTTTGAGCAAAAAGGTTGACTCCAACTATTAATAAAAGCACTATCAATAATATCTTTCTCATCGTTGGTAAACGTATGTTTAATTTGCAGTAAAATTAACGCATAGAATTTAGTATTTGGCTGTTCAATGTAACTAATAAATAATTATGGGAAAATATATTATAGCTGGCGGGTCAGGATTTATTGGTAAGCACATTTCATCAATTCTATCTCAAGCGGGCCATCAAATCAATATACTTACAACTAGAAAAGAACAAGTTGTTCTTTCTAATTCATCTATTCAATACATTTTTTGGGATCCTAAGAAAAACTATATTGATGAAAATTTCAAAATCATCGATGGCAAACTTATTAATTTGGCAGGTGCGGGAGTAGCAGACAAAAGATGGTCAACTGCTCGAAAAAAGGAAATTCTGGAAAGTAGAATATCGAGTTTACAAACCTTATATCACGCCATTGAAAAAAAACAAATTCAAATTACACATCTTGTTTCAGCGTCAGCTATAGGATATTATGGCGAAGGCGATAAAATATTTACAGAAAAAGATAGTAGTGATGAAAGTTTTCTATCATCCACTTGTCGCCAGTGGGAAGAAGCTGCTTGGCAATTTGCTCAATTAAATATTCCTGTGGCTATTGCACGTGTCGGTATTGTAATGGGTAAAGAGGGCGGTGCATTAAAGGAATTTATTAAACCACTTCGTTTTGGCATTGCAGGAATTCCATCTGATGGGAAACAAATTTATAGTTGGATACATATTGAAGATATTAGTAGACTATTTATTTATTTATCAGATCAAAACAAAGAGGGTATTTTCAATGCAGTGGCTCCAAATCCAACAAGTATTAATCAAATATTTTCGGCTCTTATTAAACACACAAAACCGTTTTTCATCAAATTGCATGCGCCATCATTTATTTTAAAAATTATGCTTGGCGAAATGTCAATTGAAGTTTTGAAAAGTGCTATCGTAAGTAGTAAAAAAATTGAAGATGATGGATTTAAATTTAAGTTTTCTGAAATAGAAGCATGTATTGAGAATTTGATGACATCATGATTTACTCAAAAAATTCTGTAAAATAAGTTTACCACATTCAGTCATAAAACTTTCAGGATGAAACTGCACACCATGAATATCATAGGTTTTATGTTTGAGAGACATAATACGGTTTTCAGTTGAATAAGAAGTTATTTGTAAGCACTCAGGTAATTGAGTTTCGTCAACTGTCCACGAATGATATAAACCTACTTTGATTGGGTGGGGTATATGATTGAAGATATAATGATCTTCTACTTGGTTTAGTTGAGTTTGAAATCCATGAAAAGGAAGCATCTCGTTCACCAAACCACCACCAAATGCTGTAGCAATAGCCTGATGACCAAGACATATTCCAAGTATAGAATGAGTAGTTGCAAGGGATTGAATGATATGAATGATATTTCCAGATTGAGCGGGTAAGGCTGGGCCTGGTGAGATAATAATTTTATCGAATTGCTCTGCTTGATATGAATCAATTTCATCATTTTTACAAACAGTAAAATCAATCACTGCTAATTGTTTCAGTAATTCAACAATATTAAATGTGAAGGAATCATAATTATCAATCAATAAAACTTTCAAATGATTATTTTTACACAATTTAAATGCAAAATCGGAATAAACATCAAGCGCTTATTGAAAAAATAAATGAATTTGGCAAACACGGAATTCCTTTCTTTTTAATTGTTGATTTTTCAATGCAGTATCCTCGATTATTTAATTTAGATGAATTAATCAATAATAAGATTCAAGTTGATTTCCCCACTTATAAAACGCCCAATCTCATTCAAATTATATCGCCTATTGAATTGATCAAAAACCCAATTACGTTTGAAGACTATCAATATAAATTTAATGTTGTGAAGGAGAATTTGAATTATGGCAATTCCTTTCTAACCAATTTAACATGTGAAACACCTATTGAAACAAAGGCAAGCTTATCGGAAATTTTTACTGCATCTCATGCAAAATATAAAATTCAATTTGGAGATGAATGGGTTTGTTTTTCGCCTGAATCCTTTATTAAAATTGAAGATCAAGCGATTCACTCATATCCAATGAAGGGCACAATTGACGCATCAATTGACAATGCGAGAAACATATTAGAAAATGACAAAAAGGAAATTGCAGAACATTATACAATTGTTGATTTAATTCGGAATGATATGAGTATGGTAGCAACCAATGTTCAGGTGAAAAAATTTAGGTATATAGATGAATTAAAAACATCAGATAAAACTTTGCTTCAAGTAAGTTCGCATATTCAAGGAGAATTACCAATAAATTTTCAATCAGAATTAGGCAATATTTTATTCTCACTTTTACCTGCTGGTTCAATTAGTGGCGCTCCTAAGAAAAAAACACTGGATATTATTCAACAGGCCGAAGATTATGATAGAGGATTTTATACAGGAACTGCATTTTATTATGATGGAAAAAATTTAGATAGTTGTGTGCTCATTCGATTTATTGAAAATAAAATGAAGAATGGCATTCAACAATTGGTTTATAAAAGCGGTGGTGGCATTACTGTTCATAGCGAGCCTGAAAAAGAGTATCAAGAATTAATTGATAAAATTTATGTACCCACTATTTGAAAGTATTAAGGTTGTTGATGATCAAATTTTTCACTTTGATGAACATTATCTTCGAATGCAAAATTCATCTAAAGCGTTATGGCATCATCAAATTCATTTTCCACATCTTGAAAATGAAATTTGCCAGCGAACACAATCTGGACTTCAAAAATGTAAGATCATTTATAATGAAAATGAATATCGAATCGAAGTACAACCCTATCATAAAAGAGCGATAGAACGCATTTATCTTGTAGAAAATAATCGCATTGAATACCCATATAAATACACCAATAGAAAGCAATTGCTTCAATTATTGGATCGTTATGAATTCACAGATGAAATTATTCTTGTTCAAAATAAAAATTTGACTGATACCACCTATTCTAATATTGCTTTATGGAATGGCGTTGAATGGCATACACCCAAAAAACCTCTTTTTAAAGGGATAAAACGAAAAATATTACTTGAGCAAAATTTGATAAAAGAGAAAATAATTTCAATCAACGACATCGATCAGTACTCAAAAATATCATTGATCAATGCAATGCTTGATTTATGTGAAATAGAAATAAAAATTGAGAATGTGATTCGATGAGATTTAGCATTGAAATAAATGTTTTACCTTAGTCCTTTAATTTTATTTTATGAAATCATTACTTCTCTTTGTCTTATCAATTTGTTTGGTTTTTCCTTCGATGGCACAAGCCACGAAAACCGTTGGACAATCGGGTCCGGTTAAAGAAATTAATTTCTCTGATCCTAAAATAAAAGATTTTGATATCCATTTAATTCAGCTTGATCAACATCCAATTCCTTCTGCTGAATATGGCAATAAAAAAGAAGAATTAAATAAATTACGTGCTCTGAAAAAAAATCAAACCAAGCCTCTAGAACTTCAGAAAAAAACACGAGGGGCAGCAACCAATCCCTTCATATTTAAAGGTGCGCAAGGTAATACGTCAAATAGCATACCAAACGATAATGATATTGCTGTTTCAAATGATGGAAAAGTAGTGAGTGTGGTTAATTCGAATATGCGAATTTATGATGATACCCTTAAAGCAATATTCAATAAAACACTTACTTCACTCGTATCTTCTATCGGTGTTTATTCGTGGATTTCTGATCCTCGAATTATTTATGATCCCGCGTCAGATCGATTTAGCCTTGTTTGTTTCTCGGGAAATTTAAGTTATGAATCAACCATTATTGTTGGATTTACACAAACAAATGACCCTACTGGCGTATGGAATTTTTATACTTTAAATGGAAATTCATTCAATGATTCAACTTGGAGCGATTACCCTATAATTTCGATATCTGATAAAGATTTATTTATAACATTCAATCAAGTGAAAGATAATGTGAGTTGGACGGTAGGATTTAAACAATCTGTTATATGGCAAATTGATAAACAAACTGGCTATAGTGGCGTCCCACTTCAATATACTTTGTGGAGTGATATCAAATATAATGGAACGCCATTACGAAATATTTGCCCAGCTAAAAACCAGTCAAGTGTGATGGACAATAAGATGTATTTTTTAACCTTGCGAAATGTTGATGCATCAAATGATAGTATATTTCTAACTGAAATAAACGATTCGCATATTTCTGGGAATGCGCAAATATCTCAGAGAGTACTTAAGTCGCCCACACCATATGGTTTTCCACCAAATGCCGTTCAAAAATATTATACCGGTGCCCAACAATATTTAATGACCAATGATGCGCGTGTGTTAGCAGCTATTTATGAAAATGATTATATTCATTTTGGCTCAAATACGGTAAATCCAACTTATATGAATGCAGGAGTGTATCTAGGAACAATAAAAAATGTAAGCAGTACCACACCAATTGTAACCGCAGATATTTTATCAAATGATACGATTGAATATGGCTATCCTTCAATGACATATATGGGCAATTATCCTGCAGAACATAAAATACTTTATACTTTCTCACATTGTTATGTAGATAGTTTTCCTGGTACAAGTGTGGTGTATAAAGATATGATGGGTAATTATTCGGATATTATACCTACAAAAAATGGCACTTCAAATATCAACGTATTAACCGATTCTGTTGAGCGTTGGGGAGATTATACCAATATCCAACGAAAATATAATAATAATGAAAGAGCTTATTTATCAGGATCTTGGGGCAAATCGAGTGGTGTAAATTGCTGGGTAACCATTGTTGATAATAAAGATTTCAGTGTTTCAACCAATGATATCAAAAATGAATTCTCGAATAGTGTGTATCCTAATCCTATGCAAGATCACTTTAGCGTTCAATTTGAATTAGCAAAAGCTAATAAAGTAAGATTTGAAATTTTGGACATGAATGGACGTATTGTAAGTTTACTTCTTGACACCTATACACAAACCGGTAAAAATGAGTTTTCTTTCTTAACTTCACCGCTTGTATCTGGTCATTATATTTTACAAATTAGCACAAAGGAGGAGGTTTTATCTTCTCAAAAGATTTTGGTGAAATAGTATGCCTTCATAAATAATATTTAAAGTTTGCTAATTACTGTC
>DAOOQH010000183.1:0-7259 GCA_035388625.1 Chitinophagaceae bacterium
AAAAAGCGGACGCTAATTTATTGAAGGAACAAGCGAGACGCTTGCACCATTATAGTATTTAAGTATAACCATTGATTTTTTTATTTCTAGCCCCGATAGAAGCGGTTACCCCGCAGCAAGGAGGTACGACGAAGCGAGGAGTAAAAGCGAATAGCGGGAAATAGCTACAAATTAAATTGTGATAGAAGGAATAAAAATGTACGAAAAGGATTCCGTTATGCTAACCCTCAATATGAAAACTGATAATAAGCATTCGGGTGGTGAGTCGATCAATTGCTTTATTGGTGGGCTCATCAGAATTTCGATCGAGAATATTACCTAAACCATTGGAAACCTTAATTTCAGGCGCGAAAATAAAATTTGGAAAATAAAACTCAAAACCTAAGCCCAAATTATATCCAAAGTCAATTGGCTTTACTTTAATAATTTCATCAATCCGTTTAGATCGTGTATTTGCATTAAAATCATAATCGAGTTTACCTCCTGCGCAAACATAAAATCTAAAATTTGTTTGTCTATCTGATTTAAATTTAAATTCGAAAGGCAGACTAAATAAAATAGATTCGAATGAACTTAATTGAGTTGAATCTTCTCGAAGTGTGAATTGTAACGCTTTTTCTCGTAAAACAAAAGTAGGTATTAACCGAATATCTATAAAATTAGATAATTTTAAATTGCCCATAATACCTAATTGAAAACCGGGTTTCCAAAGTGGTGTGATGTCTTTTATGGTATCATTATCAATAAAGTAGTTTGATTGCGACACTTTATATTGTGCGGCATTCATACCGAGGGTGATTCCGAAATAATAAGGTTTGTCATCATGTTCTGCATTATTCATTTTTTCATCTTGTGCAAACGACACAAATGAACAAATAATAAATACCGAAGTAAGAATTACTTGATTGAATGATAAATGGATGATATTCCGAAACTTAATGGTTTGCATACAGGTTTTTTAAAGCCGGTGGTTTGCAATATTACACACATTTCTTCACCTTCGGGGAAAACCTGCACGGAATTTGGCAAATACGTATAGGCTTTATTGTCGTTGCTGAACAATTTACCTATCATTGGCGTGATATAACGGAAGTACAAATGATAAAATTGTTTAATAGGGAAAGTTTTAACCTTTGAAAATTCAAGAATAATAAATTGTCCACCAGGTTTAAGCACACGATGTATTTCACTTAAACCTTTTGTGAGGTTCTCGAAATTTCGAACACCAAAAGCAACGGTTACTGCATCAAAAGTATCGTTTTCGAAAGGCAAATTTTCGCTATCCCCTTTAACCAATTCAATGGTTTGTGTAAGATTACGATCGGCAACCTTAATGCGGCCAACCTCTAACATATTATTGGAGAGATCGAGACCAATAATTTTTTTTGGATTTAATTTATTTAATGCGATTGCAAGGTCTGCCGTTCCGGTGGCCACATCTAAAATAGATTGCGGATTACTTTTTTTAAGAAGGTTAACCACTTGATTACGCCAAATAACATCGATACGAAATGAAAGCAATCGATTCAGGAAATCGTATTTCCCTGCAATGCCATCAAACATATTTTCAACTTGCTGCTTCTTACTTAACGCTGAATTACTATCAGGTACTATTTTTGTTCCCACGTTGCGAAGATAATTTGATAATTTGACAATGAGACATTTGTACTACTTTTGCTTGGCATGGAAATAAAATCAACCGAATATTTAATCAGTAGTCCTGAAGTAGAAAACTGTCCAAAAGGAACCTTGCCTGAAGTTGCTTTTATTGGAAGAAGTAATGTTGGCAAATCGTCGTTGATCAATATGTTGACGAACAAAAAAGAATTAGCGAAAGTTTCATCATCACCCGGTAAAACACAGATGATTAACCACTTTCTGATTAATAAAAATATGTTTTGGGTTGATTTGCCAGGATATGGATTTGCAAAAGTATCGCAAGCTAAACGAGGTACGTGGACCAAAATGATTTGGAATTATGTAGAGAAAAGAGAGAATTTACAAACGCTTTTTGTGTTGATTGATAGTAGACATACCCCACAAAAAATGGATATTGAATTTGTCAATAAGCTAGGTGAAAAAGCAATACCTTTTACTCTTGTATTTACAAAGGCAGATAAGGAATCGCAAAAGGAAGTGAGCGAACATGTTGGACAGTTTAAAAAAGAATTACTGAAAACTTGGGCCGAATTGCCTACAATTTTTATTAGTTCGGCCGTAAAACGGTTGGCTAGAAACGAAATACTGGCTTATATTGAAGCGTTGAGGGCAGCATATATTCCAGCTGAAATTTTAAAGGAAAAAACTGAAAAATAAACTTAGTTATACTTTTAATCTACTTCGCTAAGTTGTGGATTCATATCTTCTTCGGAAGTAACCAAATCGATACACCAATTACCTTTTTGAATGATCATATCTATATGAAATACATAATTGTATTTACCTGTAACAATTACTTTCAAAAAAATTCTGTTCGATTCAATTTTTTCGGGCATCATTTCAAAATCACAGTCGTTATATAAATCAGTACTTGCTAAAAAAATATCATAATTACTTGTATTAGTCAAAGCAAGATCACGCATATGCGCTGTTGTATATTGATCTATCACTAAATTTTGTAATGGTCGTGAATGATTCTTTTGAAGATAATTTAAATACCAAGAATAAAACTTAACTGCTCGGGTTAAAGCAGGTTTCACAATTTTATTATCCTTTTTTGTAAACAATGGATTGCTACTTATTTTAACTTCTGCATGTAAAGCAAACGAAGTCAATATAAGTGCAAATAATAGCCAACTTTTCATGGAGCAAAAATAAATAATCTTAGGATATAATAAATCCTATTTGCCTGCTAAGATGTTATTGTAGCGAGTTGGGTTAGATAAAACACTGATGGCTTCCTTCAATTCATCATCATCATTTAATTGATTTTGATATCGCCCACGTTGAAAATAATAACGCGTTACAATTTCATCTTGTAGCAATCGTTTGATTTCTTTTTTATTTTTAATTAAATCTTGGGTTTTGTCGTGCGAAAGTGATTTTTGAACTAGATCAAAATCATTTTTTACGGCTGCAAAATAATTTTCCTTTTCAGCAACTTCTTTAAAATGAGCGAGTGCTTCTTCGGTTTTAGTTTTGTACTGATAATCTTTGGTATCGAGCCATTTCACAAAATCATTAAAATCGGCATCAGTTAATTCAAAATCTTTTGCTGCTGAAATGCTTGGATGTTTAGATGCATATAAAGTAGCATAATCAAATACATAAGCTTTATTGGTTAATGTTGAAATAATTCGCAATGCTTCTTTGGCTGGTGTTTTAATATCTGGATCAACACCGCCGCCATCCATTACAATTCGACCATTTTTTGTTTTGAATTTTGTTTTTAATGAATCAGAAATTTCACCTACACTACCATCTTCATTTCGATGCGAATAATCGAGGGCTTGAATACATCTTCCTGACGGAGTATAGTATTTGGCGGTTGTAACTTTTAGTTTTGCATTAAACGCAATATCTCTTGTTGTCTGAACAAGTCCTTTTCCAAAACTTCGTTGACCGATAACTACACCACGATCTAAATCCTGCATGGTACCTGCAATAATTTCAGACGCCGAGGCTGAATTTCTATTGATCAAAATCGTTAAAGGAATTTTTTCATCAAGCGGTGTACCTTTTGTTTTATATGTTTTATCCCACTCTTGATTTTTTCCTTTGGTGGTAACAACAATTTGATCGCCATTTAAAAAGATATTGGCCAAGTTAACCGACTCGTCAAGAAGTCCGCCTGGATTGTAACGCAAATCTAGAATTACACCTTTGGTAGTAGGATTTGCCTTCTTCATACTATCCAATAGGTTACGTACAATATTATCGCAACGTGAGGTAAATTGAGCTAATCTGATATAAGCATATTCATTATTGGGACCAACCATTCCTGAGTAAGGAATACTTGAAATGACAATTTCCTCGCGAACAATGGTTTTGTTTGATTCGATATTTGTAAAGGCATCGCGAACCTTAACTTTGAGTGAAGTACCTGGCGATCCTTTTAAAAATTTACTCAAATCATCAATACTTTTTCCTTTTGTTGAGCGACCATCTAATTCTAAAATGATATCACCCGCTTTGAGTCCTGCTTTAATAACCGGACCATTTTCAACAGGTTCAGATATCACAATATATCCATCTTTTTCACGCACTGAACTACCAATACCACCATATTTACCAGTAGTTTGAAATCTATAATCTTCAATATCTTCTTCAGTGATATAAGTTGTATAAGGATCTAAACCATTTAACATAGCATCAACACCTGTTTTCATCATTTTTCCTGGTTGAATTGGATCAACATAATAGGTATTTAATTCCTTAAAAAGTTTAGTGAATATTTCGAGGTTTTTTGATATTTCAAAATAGGGATCTGTATCAGTTGCTTGAATTGAAAAAACAATTACAGCACCTACAAGTGCACTAAGGATATACTTTTTGGTATTTGAAAAAAATGATTTCATTTGCTTGTTTTCTAGTGTGGTGCAATTTATTGAAAAAAAGATATAAGTCTATTTGATTTTATTGATGTGCTTGTTAAAATAAACGAAAAATATAGAAGTGTATTGAAACTCACTAACCCTAATAGGTATTTTTATAATTAGCTCACCTTGTAATAACTAGCTTGGATTAACACTAAAATCCGCTCAACCTTGTAAAATGAATGAGCTCAATCCATTGAACTTAGTGTATTTGCTTTGTTCACTCCAAAATAATTTATCGTCTAAATTTTGTGATTTCGAATTTGTGATTTGGAATTTGGAATTTGGAATTTGGAATTTGGAATTTGGAATTTGAGACTAAGGAACTGGGTCATAACCATGCTTACCCCAAGGTGCACAAGATAGAATACGTTTAAGGCTGAGCCAAAATCCTTTTAATATACCATGCTTTTTTAAGGCTTCAATAGCATAGGCAGAACATGTTGGTGTATATCTACATTTTGATGGACCTAATAGAGGTGAAATTAGAAGTTGATAAATTTTTATCAAGCTTAATAAGAAAAATATTATACTTTGTTTAAACCACTTCATTGGTATTGCAAAGTAAAGACAGTGACACACATAAACCATAGATTTTATTATTTTTGAAATAATCGCTTATCAGCCTACATTTGCGCCCTATGTCCTATACCTTTTCGGTCTACTCATCACTACAAGATATGCCAGCTAATTATGTGAAGCTTGGTTTGCAAAACAAACCCATCTGTAGAGGTATTGATTCGGTTGAAAATGCGAAAGTTGATCATATCAAAAATTACTATATTGTAACACTCGAAAATGATGAACCAATCTGTGTTTCGTATTTTCAATTACTTTCGGTAAAACCTTTTCATTTCAATTTGGCCGACCGTAAGTTTCAACAGATGAGTTTGTCACTTGCCTTACGTATTGTAAAACCTACCCTCTTAGTGGCTGGCAATTTATTTCGTCATGATGTGATATTTCTTCAATTTATAAACCCATCAATTGAAGCAGATAAAAAGGCATCGGCTTATATGGCTACTACCAATTATATGATTACGCATACCAATGCTTCAGGTATTTTTTATAAAGATGTTCAAGAAGAGATTGCGCAATTTATTCAAAAGGACAAGTCATATACACAAATGCAAGATGATGTTTCGATGGAACTCAGCATTCCTTCGACATGGAATTCATTTCAGGATTATGAACATGCCTTGAAACATAAATATCTTCAACGTTGTAAAAAAATTAGAAAATCATTTGAAGGTATTGTTATTAGAGAATTTAATGAGGCCGATATTTTGCAGTATAGCAAACAAATGGAAGCCTTGTATTTGCAGGTTACTAAAAAACAATTGGTAAGTATGGGTATTCTAAACCATACTTTTTTTGAAGAGCTAAAAAAATCATTACCCACTGATTATAAGGTTTGTGGTTATTTTCATGGAGAACAATTAATTGCTTTTTCGTCAGCCATATTGCATGATGGAGAATATGATATGAATTATATTGGATTTGATTATGCTTTTAATCATTCACATAATTTGTATTTTAATATTCTATTTCATTGTCTCGAAAATGCGATGGCAACTGGTTGTCATAAATTAATATTGGGTAGAACTGCACCCGAAGCAAAAGCGATTATGGGTTGCGAACCCGATTATCGATTTAGTTTTTATAAGCTAAGAAATATTGTGGTCAATTGGTTTTACCAAATGGTATCCGCCTACTTTAAAGAGCAACAGGGTGATTCATGGAAGGGTAGGCATCCATTTAAATCAAGTTACTATACAGCAGTGAAATAACAAGGCTAAAAATAATTTGCCATTTCCTTTCTTTTTCTTGATATAGATTTTATATCTTCATAGCATAAAATAAAACAAACTATGGACAACAAGAATAAACGTATTGCTTTAGTTACAGGAGCAACTGGTGGGTTAGGAACTGCCATGTGTAAAGAACTTTTTGATGATGGATACCATGTTGTAGCCAATTACAGAAACAAACAAAAAGCAGATGAATGGTATGCCATGATGCGTACCGATGGATACGATATTGAATTATTTGAAGGCGATGTGTGTGATTTTGATTCGATGAAAAATATGATCACTGAAATTGAATCAAAGGTTGGCGGTATTGATGTGGTTGTAAATAATGCGGGTATTACTCGTGATGGGCGTTTGTCAAAAATGAGTAAGGATGATTGGGATTCGGTTATCAATACAAACTTAAATTCAGTTTTTAATGTAACGCGTAATGTAATTGAAGGTATGATAGAACGTAATTTCGGACGTATTATTAATATCTCATCAGTAAACGGGCAAAGAGGCCAATTCGGACAAACCAATTATTCTGCAGCTAAAGCAGGTATGCATGGTTTTACTAAAACATTAGCCATGGAAGTTGCTAAATACGGCATTACAGTAAACACAATTTCCCCGGGTTATATCGCTACAGATATGGTAATGGCGGTGCCTGAAAAAGTAAGAGATCAAATTGTTGCGCAAATTCCGGTTGGACGATTAGGAGGCACCAATGAAGTGGCTCATCTTGTTTCGTTTTTAGCAAGTGATGCAACAAGTTTTATTACTGGTGCAAACTATAGCATTAATGGTGGTCAGCATGTTTATTAAAAATAATGTTGAATATTTGAATTTGATAAACAACTTCTTTTTTTGTTAGGACAATAACCTGTTTAATAAAATGGATAATCTTTCACTCATGATTGTGGTTGCCTCT
>DAOOQH010000184.1:0-7231 GCA_035388625.1 Chitinophagaceae bacterium
CCAATAATAAAAAACATGGCTTTTACATCTTGACTCTTTAAAATATCTAACACTTTAGCCGTATACTAATTATGGATGCCATCATCGAATGTTATACAAATATCAGTTGGTAAATAATGACTAGTATTAATTAAAGGGTCATTTAATGAATGTATTGATTTGATAAAGTAATCATCTTGAATGCGAATGGCACCCATTACAATTGGAAATAGGAATATAATTATGAAGGGAAGAATCAACCATATCGATAGATTCAGTTTTATGATACCTAATATTAATATCGCAAATAAGACTAAAAAGATTAAAATTCTTTTCTTTAATTTCATATCCTTTGTAATAAAATGAAGGAATGATATCTATTTTTATAATGGTTATATATTAAAACATTTTTAGGTGTTTGATGATGAATCGAAGATTGTTTTAGATACAATTTATCGGGTATTACCTGATTTTTTAAGATGAGCGAGCCTAAACAAAAAGCAAATGCATTTGAAGTTGGATATTCGCCGCAATACTTTTTAAATCCTAATAACTCTGCGCTCTTTAAAGTTGACAAATTATTTAAAATAAGCTCATCATATCTTGTATCGCCATTAATTCCCACCAAACATGTATCAATATCATGTTCATTTAAATCATTTTGTGCTAAGAAATCGTGAAGTGATTCTTGAATATTTGAATGATTGACTAAGCAGACATCTAAACACTTTGCATATGAATTGTCGTTTTTTTGATGACTGACTACAAAAAGATTAGCACCCTCACCAGCTATTGTTCCTTCACTCTGACTTTCAAAATTTTCGTCTTCGTTTTTATAAGTCCCAAATCGAGAAATAATATCAAAGGTATCATTTGGCATTTCATCAATTCCCCCAATTAAGGCTGAAAAATTTTCAATGCTTTCATTTTCTTTCATCCACATCATTGATTCTTGTAAGGCAGTTTCAAACGAATGTCCCTTATGAACATAAGTAAAATTATGTCCAAAACATTGAGTGAGTAGAGCAATTTGTCCGCTAACTGTATTATGTGTTGACTGAATAAAAGCTGTTGGGGTAAGCATATTTTCATTTTGCGTTAATATCTTACCTAAAAAGTTTTCAGTATCAGATAAACATCCATAGGCTGTTCCTAATGTAATGATATCAGGTGTTTCAAGTCCTGCATCAGATAAAGCTTGTTTGGCACTTGCAATACCTATTCGAATAACCTTCGACATTCGACGCAACTGCATTGGCGGAATTAAATCTTTATAATCTGGTTCGATACATAAATATCTATTCGATTGCTTTTCACTGAGATTAAGTTCTAATGATCGAGTATCTATTGTTTGCGAACTCACTGTTCCAATACCGTTAATATATACACTCATGAATGACTAATTTTTTTCATTACTAAAAATTAATGATGTACAGTTTCCTCCAAATCCAAATGAATTGCTCATTACATTATTTACTTCAATATCTGTAATTAAATTTATACACGGTTTAAAATCCAATTCCTTCATCTGAGTTTCGTGCCTCAGATTAGGAAAAATTAAATTGTGTTCTATTGCCAAACATGAATACACTGCTTCTAAACCGCCGCATGCACCAAGCGTATGACCGGTATTTGCTTTTGTAGAACTTATCAATGGTAATTCATTTTCAAATAATCTCTGAATGGCAATCCCTTCACTTGAATCATTATTGCCTGTGCCGGTGCCATGAGCGTTAATGTACTGAATATGTTTTCGATCTATTTTACTCATTGTAAGCGCATCGAGCATGGCTTTATAGTTTCCATTGCCTTCAGCCGATGAAGCAGTTTGATGAAATGCATCATTCGCATTTGCATACCCGGCTACTTTGGCATAGGTTTTTAGTTTAAGTTCTTCTTTCACTCTATCACTTATTAAAACTAAATAGGCAGCACCTTCGCCAAGATTTAATCCTTTTCTATTTTCGTCAAAAGGTTTTGAAGGTTGACTGTCAAGAATCATTAATGTGTTGAAACCATTTAAAGTAAATTTACAAAGTGCATCTGCCCCTCCAACAATTACAATATCTAATTTATTATGTTTCAACAAACGACTACCATGAATAATTGCATTTGCCGATGATGAGCAGGCTGTACTAATTGTTGTTACAAAATGATGGATATTTAAATGATTAGCCACTAAATCAGTAATACTTCCGCATTCATGATGAATTACATCACGCAAATGCCCTTTGGCTCTATCGTGAATAAATTCGTTATAAAATGCCTCGCTCCTATCCATACCACCCAATGTATTACCTGAAATAAAACCAATTCGATAAGAGGATAATAAGGATTGTAAAGAGGTTGATTGGCTAATTAAACCTGAATTTAGATGAAGATCCATCATAGCTTCTTTAGCAGCTATTGCACTTAAATAAGCAGTGCGAGGCAAATGACTTTTCATTTGCGACAATTCTTCTAATTCTGTATTTGACATTTTAATTTCGCAAACTGGAATATCATTTTTATGAATCGTATCAAGAAACATCGGATAACCAATACCACTATTTTGATTTCGTAAAGACTTCAAATTTTCAGATACATTAAGTCCTATCGAAGAAATAGCTCCTAAACCTGCAATCCAAACATTATTTATTATTTCTGTCTTCAAAAATTTTAATTTAAATAAGTTGTAAATATAATCCCAATTTTTACAGTTGATATATAATGACCTTAGATATTGGCTATTCGTGATTGGTTAGTATAACATGATTTTTATAGTTGACTTGAATAAAGATCTTCGAGATTCTTCACTGTTAATAGTTTATTGTTATCCTTTAATTCAATTAATGACAAAAACACATCAACTTCATTATCTAGAATTTCAATATATCCAATGATGGCAGTACACAAAATGTGTTGATCAAATAAAATCTGTGTATATCGAATTAATTCAAATGCATTAAATTTTTCAGTAATAAAAAATGTATTTTCTCCTTTAAACTTATGTCTAATGGCCATTTCACCTAGTACAATATTTGGAAGTGTATAAACAAATAATGCTGGGCTTGCAATATCTTGAATGCTTGCTTGGTATTTCTTATCAGTTTCTAATGAGGATGAATGATTTTGAATAATGAGTCCTTTTTTATAGTCATCATGCTCAGTCTCCAAATTATTTTTCATGAGTAGTTCTGAAGCAATGAAGCCAAGTTTACTCATAGAATCCATTTTGTAAAATTTTGGATAGGTAATGGCTAGACTTTTATAAGCTGTAATCAAAAAAGCATCCAAGTTTGACTCCTCATGAAGATATAATTCGCCATCAAAATAAATTTTTGAGTTGGTAATTTTTACACTATGTGAAATAGAGACTGATAAATTCATAAATAGAAATGAGTTGCCTTGATTTAATCTATTATGAAAGAACCTGATTTTCTTGCGTTTGACGAATAAAACTCGCTAATGTTTTTACATGTTTTTGATGATTTTTTACAAAAGGATTGGTATCATCCCAAACATAACCTGCAAGCACAGAACAAATTTGCTTACGCATTTCAGGATTTTGATTTTTCGAAAAAAAGATTGAATGCAAATCACCATCATACCACCCCATTACAAAAGTTCTAAAAACATTCACTCCTTGCATGCAAGGTTGCATATAATCTTTTTCCCAATCTACTGATTCTCCTTGTAGTTTTTTTATCACTAAATGAGCTGCATTTTGTGCTGAAACACTTGCCAATGTTACTCCACTTGAAAACATAGGATCTAAAAATTCAGTTACATTGCCAGTTAGTACAAAACCTTTGCCATAAAATTTATCTGTAGTGGCACTCCATCCTTTTAATTCTCGAGGTTCGAAAGCCATTTTTGCTTCTCCAAAACGAGCTCGAAGTTCATCATGAGAATTAACTAAAAAATTCATTTTTTCTTCAAGAGTTCCAGTTAGTGTTGAAAAAAAATCTGGGAACCCAACAAAACCTAATGAAGTATTTCCATTGCTAAATGGAATGCACCAAACCCATGTAGTCGCATTGTAAACGTAAATTGTAATTCGGTTGGGTTCTTGGGCAACGCTATCTCTTTTTGAATCAATATAATGAGTAAACAATGTTTCACGGGTTGGCAAATTACTATCACGTTCTAAGCCAAATAGTTTAGGTATAACTCTTCCAAAACCGCTTCCATCAACAATATATCGAGCTTGAATTTGATCCTCAGTACCATCTAAATACTTTACAGTAGTTATTGACGATTCATCATCATTGATTTGAATATCTGTGACTTCAGTTTCATAATGAACTTGAATACCCATTTTCTCACACTCGTCAGCTAAGGTTTTATCGAAATCTGCACGAGGCACTTGCCATGTCCAATCATAGTTACCCGAATATTTTTCATTAAAGTTAAAGTCACAAATTTCATTGTTATTCATTACAAACTTAGCTCCAAATTTTTCTTGAAACCCTTGTTGCTTAACGGCGTCAAGTAAACCTGCTTCTTCAAGTGCTTCCATACATCTAGGTAATAGACTTTCGCCAATGACAAATCTTGGAAAGTTTAATTTTTCAACGATAGTTACATCATAACCTGCTTTTTTAATGATAGCTGCTGCAATAGTTCCTGAAGGTCCTGCTCCAATAATTAGTACATCTGTTTTTTTCATCTCCATTTCAATTGATGATACGAAATTAGATAAATTAATAAGAAAAACTAGTAAAGCGCTCTGTTTCTAATTATTTTTAAATTATTGATGAGATGAGATAAGAATTGTTTTTCTTAATTTACTTTTCAGCAGGACGATCTTGAGCTAATTCATTGAGAATATGAATTTGCGTTTTAATACTTTTATCGTGAATGAGTTCAAATAGATTCAACATAAATTCGGCATCTAATCCATTTTTCTCACCCCAATTGGTTCTACTTTTTACAATTTCACGCCATCGATCTGCTTGATAAATAGGCATATTATTATCGCCCTTTATTTTCCCCAATTTAGCCACTAATTCCATTCGCTTACCGATAAGGTCAACAACCTCTGCATCCATTGAATCTAAAATCTGTCGAATTTGTTCGATCTCATCAGCTGAAGAATTACTCAATGGTTTTCGAATAATTAAATGAGATAATAATTGACTCAATTGATCCGGAGTAAGTTGTTGCTTTGCATCGCTCAATGCTTGATCGGGATTAGGATGAGTTTCAATCATTAATCCATCAAAGTCTAAATCTAAAGCCCTTTGCGAAACCATGGGTATGAGTTCTCGGTTACCACAAATATGACTGGCATCGCAAAAAATTGGAATGTCTTTATATCTTCTTTTGAGTTCAATAGGGATTGCCCAATTCGGTTTATTTCTGTAAATCGACATGGTATCATAGCTTGAAAACCCTCGATGAATAGCAGCTAAATTATCAATACCTGCATTCGCAAATCGTTCAAGTGCCCCACTCCATAATTCAATATCTGGATTAATAGGATTTTTTACTAACACACCAACCTGATTTCCCTTAACAGCATCAGCAATTTCTTGTACAATAAACGGATTCACTGTAGTTCTGGCACCAATCCAAATTGCATCAATACCATATTTTAGTGCAAGTTCAACCTGCTCTTTGTTGGCCACCTCAATGCAAATTGGTAACGATGAAATATTTTTTAGTTGCGATAACCATTTAAGCGCTTCTTCACCTCTTCCTTCAAAATGACCAGGTTTTGAACGAGGTTTCCAAACACCTGCCCTTATCATATCAATCGCAATATGCTTAAATGAATTTGCAATATTTTGTAATTGTAATTCATCTTCTGCACCACAAGGGCCGGCAATAAAATAAGGTTTTTTAGACGAAAAATAATTCATGAAATTTGTTTCTATTGCCTGATCATTTTACTATGACCAATTTCGATACTATTTAAAAGCATTAATTCCTGTGATATCCATACCTGTAATCAGTAAATGAATATCATGAGTTCCTTCATAGGTAACAACACTTTCCATATTCATCATATGTCGCATGATTGAGTATTCGCCTGTAATACCCATGCCACCATGAATTTGACGCGCTTCACGCGCAATATTGAGAGCGATTTCACAACTATTTCTTTTGGCCATACTGACTTGTTGAGGCGTTGCCCTGCCTTCATTCATTAAAACTCCAAGACGCCATACTAATAATTGACCTTTTGTAATCTCAGTGATCATTTCAGCTAACTTTTTTTGTTGTAATTGAAACCCCGCAATCGGTTTACCAAATTGTTCGCGTTGTTTTGAGTAACGTAATGCGCTGTCATAACAATCCATTGCAACTCCTAAAGCGCCCCAAGCAATACCATATCTTGCTTTACTTAAACAACCTAGTGGCCCTTTTAATCCTTTTATATTTGGAAAAATGTTTTCTTTTGGCACCTTCACATTATCAAAAACCAATTCGCCTGTGCAACTTGCTCTTAGGCTCCACTTATTATGAATTTCTGGTGTTGTAAATCCTTCCATACCTCTCTCTACTACTAGACCTCGTATTACACCTTCTTCATCCTTTGCCCAAACAACTGCAAGATCAGCAAAAGGAGAATTGCTAATCCATAATTTTGATCCATTTAGAATTACATGATCTCCGGCATCCTTGATATT
This sequence comes from Chitinophagaceae bacterium, assembly GCA_035388625.1. Taxonomy (GTDB): domain Bacteria; phylum Bacteroidota; class Bacteroidia; order Chitinophagales; family Chitinophagaceae; genus OLB11. Next base: position 6,597 of record DAOOQH010000184.1, read on the forward strand.
TGTTAGCATACCATCGGGGTTGCTGCCTGCATCAGGTTCGGTTAATCCAAAACATCCAAGCCATTCGCCACTTGCTAATTTAGGAAGATATTTTTTACGTTGTTCTTCACTACCGTAAGCATAGATAGGATACATGACTAAACTACCTTGAACACTTGCTGTGCTGCGCATGCCACTATCGCAACGTTCAATTTCTTGCATCATTAAGCCATATGATATATAATCGAGGCCTCCACCACCATATTCCACAGGTACAGTTGGCCCAAACACACCTAGTTCTCCCATTTGTGGAACTAAATGTTTGGGAAAATGACAATTTTGAGCCCATTCTTCGATGTTTGGACTCACTTCTTTTTTTATCCAGGCTCTAACTGTATCTCTAATCAATTTATGCTCATCTGTTAAGAGTTCGTCTAGCAAATAATAATCTGGATGTTGATATAAGTCTTGTGTCATGAAAATTTGTTTATAAAGTTGCGCAAAGATAGTTGTTGAAATAGATAAATGAAACTTAGATGATGAAATTGTTATTGTAGTTGGTAATACCTTATTTGTCTTGCAGTATTCTAAAGAAAATTATTATACCCAATTTTTGATTAGCTGAAGAAGAATAGTGAAATTAGCGACGAGTCTAT
>DAOOQH010000185.1:0-7220 GCA_035388625.1 Chitinophagaceae bacterium
TAAATTCATAATACAAATAAAATATAGATTATCAGATGAAACGGTAATTTCTAGTGTTGAATATTTTATTTGTATTATGAATTTAACGAATCACTGACCTATATTGTGGGTTGCTTAAAAATAACTTATTTTAAAAACTATTTCTTACAATAAACAATACACTCACTTCTCAAACTTTACTAAATTAATTAAGTATGTCAAAAAAAAATTACATTATTCTTCCAATCGTTCTAGGTTGTTTCGCTTATCTTGCCCTTACTTCATATAGCAGTGGTATTACGGGTCAAAGTACAACAGGATGTGGTTCTGGTTGTCATGGCAATTCAGTATCTCCGAATACAGTCATTTCAGTTTCTGGGTTACCAGCCGGTGGATACACAAATGGAGCAGTTTATAGTCTTACTCTTTCAATTACAAATACAACTATTACTGGACCCAATCTAAGGGATGGTTTTGATATGACTTCAACAGGCGGTTCATTTACTGCGGTGGCCGGTACAGCGTTGAATGGTGCCAATGAAATCAGACATACAACTCCAAAGACTGTTGTTTCTGGAACGGCTTCATGGACCTTTAATTGGACTGCACCAGTATCTGGTAGTGCAACTGTAAATTTTAATGTAGCTGGAAATGCTACAAATGGCGATGGTAGTCAAAGCAGTTTAGATAAGTATAATTTGTTTTCAACTTCAGTAATCAAAGCACCCCTACCCTTTTCAGCTTCCGCTACTAGCACCCCCATACTTTGCAATGGTGGCGTTTCAACAATAACGGGCTCAAGTTTAAATGGGTCAGCCCCAATCCAATATAGATTAAACGGTGGATCTTATCAATCAAGTGCTGTATTCATCAATAACCTAGCAGGCACTTATACTGTTACTGCAAGAGATGCAACATTAGCCACTGCATCAACTGTTATCACCGTAAATCAACCAACCGCAATTGCATTTAATTCAGCTTCAAACATCAACCCTATATGTGTAGGAGGAACTGGAAGTTCATCAATTACTGCCACAGGTGGAACCGGTACAAAAACATATTCAATTACTCCATTGGGGCCGCAAACCAATACCACAGGTAATTTTGCAGGTTTAACTGCACAAACCTATACCGTTTCTGTAGTTGATGCTGCCGGTTGCACAAAAACAACGTCTATAACCATTGTGAATCCAGCGCCTTTAGTAGTAACTTCAAATAATGTAAGTGGTTGTCAGGGGAATCCAATTGCTCTTTCAGGTACACCAGCAGGAGGCACTTTTAGTGTTGCCAATCCTTATACTGGTCCATCAACAACCTATACCTATACATATACCAATGGTTTAGGATGTTCAGCAACATCTTCGCCATCAACAATAACTGTGACACCTGTTACATCTGCATCAATAGTAACACCAACTTCAACCTCTTATTGTCAGGTGTTTGATCATAACGTGGGTACACATTTTTATTCAAATAGTGCGTGTGAATTAATAACATCCATCACTTCTCCTTCTTTAGGTTCAACAAGCTCATGTATTAATTTTTTACCTGGTACTCCAAGTTGGAATGGCGAACCTTATGCTAATCGTGTCTATTCTATAACCCCTACTATTCAGCCAAGTTCAAGTGCCACCATTTGTTTGTATTATACCCCAGCTGATTTAATTGCTGCGGGAATTACAACTAATTCAGATATCAGTATCACAAAAATTGGTGGTGATGGCATTTTAGGTGGAACAGGATCTGTGACTGAAATTTTAAATGGTGATATGACGATTAATAATCTATCAGGTGGAAATAAAGAAGTTTGTTTTAATGTCAATAGCTTTTCGTCATTTTATCTTCATTCAAAAAATCCAAACAATATTCCTTTGCCGATACAGTTAGTAAGTTTTAAAGGTCAAAAGCTAGATAATAAGAATATTTTGAGTTGGGAGACTAAACAAGAGATCAATAATAATTATTTTAATTTGCAATATAGCCATGATGGTATTCATTTCGAAACGATTGCTAAAATTGAAAGTCAGGCGAATGATGAGAATCGAAATTCGAATTTGAATTATGAGTTTATACATGAAAATTCAAATTCTGGTTATCATTTTTATAAACTTGAACAAGTAGATTTAGATGGCAAATCAAGTTATTCAGATCATGTTATTTTATTTAGAAGTAACGAAACCAATACTTATTCAGTTTATCCAAATCCAAGTTCAGGTAATTTTACAATTCAAACAACGACTCCTACCAATGTTACAGTTACTGATATGAATGGTAAAATAATTTTTGAAAAGTTAAAGATGACTCAATCAGATGTTTCAATTCAAAAATCAGGATTGTATTTAGTTCGATTTACAAGTATGAATGGAGAGCAAACAGTTCAAAAATTAGTTGTAAACTAAATATACTGTTCTAGATGATCTAATGCATTAAATAGCGCTTTGTTCTCATCGTGCTGATACTGACTTAATGCTTTTTTGAAAATTGGCAAATCGTATAAAAATGATTTAATTGAATCGGAATTAAATTCGGAAAATTGTCTTCCATATTTTAATTTGTCAACATAGGAAGCATTGACAAATTGTTCGAATTGATTTTTTATTGGCACACAACAAATTGGTTTTTTTAGATAAACAGCTTCACTTATAAATGAAAATCCTCCATTTGCAATCACAGCTTTTGCGGTTGAAAAATGTTGAATAAATTCAATTTCTGAAAATGATTTAAGCGTTACATTTCCGTGCACCTCATCTTTATTGAATCCATAGACAATAAAATTTTCGTTAGGTATTTGATTTAAAATATCAATCATATCGGTTTGTGTGGCTGAGGTTTGATACACAACAATATGATTTAAAAACTTGGTTTTCGCATGCATAATTTGTTCGCGAATAATAGGTGCGATATAACTTGATTTGTTTTTTCGTAATGGCGGATAAAAGAAAGAAGAGATGAAATAGTGATTCGCAGCAGTTAGTTTAGCTTTGACAATATTTTTTGCGAGTAAATAATTAGATTTCTCATTCTGAGGAATATGAATATCTAATGTAGCCCGATTCAGTATTTGCATATTATCGATACTAATCAATGGTATATGATTTGCTTTTGCAAAAAGATGACTAAAACTTTCAAAATCACTTATTACTACATCTGGTTTAAAATCACTGAGAATTGATTGATAGACAATAAAATTTTTAATCAGCTGTTTAGGTGCGTTTTTAAAATTGAGTAAAATAGTTTTGCCGATGGACACCTCAGCTTTTTTATAGGCTAGATGAAAGCCTTCAATTGCAATTACTTGCTTGCCAAAATGCGAATAAAGGAATTTGTAAGCACGATCACTTGTCACTATTTTCACTTGATGCTTTTGTGAAATTAGGTATTGAATAACCACCAAACTTCGAGTTGCATGTCCCATACCTTCACTTGGAACGCCATATAAAATGTTCATAAGTTCGATTAATTTTAATTACGAAATAGGCGTGATCGGTAATTGCTTTTTCATTCTAATATGCGGAAGATTTACTTCTTCAAATTCTCTCCCAACCTCTTCATAACCTAATTTTAAATAAAAAGGGATGGCAGTTTTACGTGCATGTAATTCAAGTGAAAAATAATCATTCAATACACAAAAATTTTCAGCGTATCCAATTAGCATCGAACCTAAGCCAGTTTTTTGAAATTCGGTTTCGACCGCCATCTGCCTTAATTTTACGGTATCCTTATCGAGTATTCTTAACATAACACAAGCTACTACCCTATCATCTTTGATAACCACAATGATGTACTGATCTTTATCTTCACGCAAATCTTCATCAAATAAATTCATACCTAGCGGTAACCTGAGTATCCGATTTCTTAAATCGAGTACTTGTTTATAAAAAGGCGATTCATAATTAATAACAGATAGTTCCATTTTTTTGTGAAATATTACATCAAGGTTTCAAAGATAAGATTTGCTACTGACTTAATTTTCAGGTATTTAGTATTTTGTATAAGTGAATCTGGATGAGTATTTGTAGCAATTATTTGTTTAATAATTCCTTGCTCTTGTATTTTTTTTATTGCATCATTGGTAAATAAACCATGTGTTGTAATGGCAAAAATATTGATAGCGCCTTCATCTTTATAAGCTTTGGCTGCTTGCATTAACGAGCCGCCTGTTCTAATCATATCATCATAAATAATGACCGTTTTGTTTTTAACATCAGCATTTACACCAGTGATTTGAGTGTCGCTTCCACTAGAGCGGTGTTTATAAACAAACGCAGATTTTACATGCATTTCATTTGCTAATGATTCAACCCATTTTGCTCTACCAGCATCTGTTGCTGCCAAAACAAAATCATTTCCAGCTAATTCGGCAGCTGCTTGCATTATAATTTTTTTGCAATAAATATGTGTACTATGAATGTCACGGTCAAAATAAAATGGAATGCCATCAGAGTGTAAATCCATCAAGTATACTTTATTTGCTTCGGCACACATTGGAATCGATGAAAACATGAGGGCTCTATTTTTAGCTTTTACGATTTCACCTTTTTCAACAGCACGTTCCATAGTCGAATACCCAAAATATGGAATCACAATAGTAAGCGATTTTGCGTTCCCATGTGCTAAACCTTGAGCCAAGTCATAGAGTTCCATGGTATTCGCATCATCAATAGTACCTCCAATGATAACTATATCTTCTTTGGCGACATCGGTTTCTATTTTATGATAAATTTCTCCATCTGGAAATTGTTTTGAATGAATTGTGCCCGATCTAAAACCTGAAATTTCAACAATTTCATTCTTTAAATATGTGTACGCTGAAGTAGAGAAAATTACTTTTTGTGACATGTTTCTTATGAAGTTAAATGACTAATATTGATATCTATACTTTATAAATTGATAGCCATTTTTTGTTGCTCCCCAAACTTGTTTGTCATTGCTATCAAAACCTCTGTCCCATGAATTCAATTGGTTGTATTCAATACTCACATCAGAGGTGGCATATGAAGCACCTTTTAAATTACTTTCACAATCTTTTTCAAATGTGCTTCCAACAAAATAATTTCTTTCAATTTTGTGTAATAAAATGGAGCATCCTTTTCGTTCTTCAAGTGAATCAAGTGTAAGGTTTTGAAGAGGCGAATATTTTTTCCATTCTCCATAATATTGAGCACCATTTTTTATTGTGTATACTCTACTTTCAATTGTAGTATCATCTTTAATCGAAAGAGAATAAACTCTTTGTCGATAAGGCTTATCTTCACTACCAGCCATGGCTTGTTCAACATATAACCAATATCCTTCGTAATCTTGCCACATCGGCACCATTTTTAAACGAATATCAAAGAAGGCTGAATCTGCAATCGATTGAGCCTCACTTGAGTAAAAACCTTTCATTAAATTATACAATCTTTTAAGATCATTTTGATTGACAATTTCTTGTGCTTGGCTCGATAGAGCGAATAAACCAATGAGTAATGATAAGTATATTTTCTTCATATTTATTCTTGAATGGCAACAAAGTTAATTCAAATATGATGAAAGATTGAAACAGAAACTAGATAAGATGCATTCTTAAAGGTGAAAAGATGCAGGCTATTACTTAAAAAGTAAAATTACTAATCTGTTGTTTCAGCCTTAATTGAATAAAGCTTGATAGGGTTCGGTGTTAAAATATTTTAAAGATTCTAAGTAATAAGTTTCAATGATATACTTTTGGGCCGTGAAAAGAATTTTTCCTCTAATAATTATTTTGATTTCAATTTCGGTTTTAGGTATTATCTACTTACAAATTGAATGGATCAGTGGTGCTACCAAACTTAAAAGAGATCAATATGCGCAAGATATTTTCATTAGTATGGAAAATATTAGAGATACCATTAATAAGCGAAAAGATAAATCGATGGGAGGTATTTCTTTTCCAACGCAAATCTTATCCTTTAGCAATTTTGTATCAACATCAAGTGTACTCTCCAATTTTCAATTAAGAGATATCATCAAGGATGAATTGAAAAAGAAGAAAATTAAACAATCTTTTGAATTCTGTATTACAAATGAGGCGCGTCTGCCGACCATGTTTAGCACTGGATATAAAATTGAATATCTTGATGATCCAAATAATCATCAAAAAATTATTACTTCAGAAAACTCTATACTTGATATGGAAGTTTTGAATGTGTATATACTTCAGCCTGAAAACTATTTTCAAAACCATTTTGTAACGCTCATCATTGGTTCCATTCTTTTTACATCTATTATCATTGCTGCCTTTTTATTAACTCTCAAAACTATGCTCAGCCAAAAAAAGTTGTCCGAAATCAAATCTGATTTTATTAATAATATGACCCATGAATTCAAAACGCCTATTGCTACTATACAATTAGCAACAGATGCTTTAAAGAATGAAAAAGTACTTCATAATCCAGATCAAATACTTTATTATTCTGGTATTATTAAAGAGGAGAATAGACGTATGAATAAACAAGTGGAGAAAATTTTGCAATCAGCTCAACTTGAACGTGAGGAAATCAAATTGCAATTGAAGAAATTAGATGTTCATGTTGTGATACAAAAAATTTCAGAAAATGCAACCTTACAATTGGAAGATGCCAATGCAACTTTAACCTATACTTTAAATGCTGAAAATAGTATTATTTATGCGGATGAAGTTCACTTTTCGAATATCATTTTCAATTTAATTGATAATGCCATTAAGTATTCAAAAGAGAATCCTACTGTACATATCGAAACAAATAATATTGGTAATTCATTTCAATTAAAGATTAGCGACAATGGGATTGGGATGAGTAAAGAAACTCAAAATCATATTTTTGAAAAATTTTATAGAGCGCATACAGGTAATTTACATAATGTGAAAGGATTTGGATTAGGACTTACCTATGTTAAAAAAATTGTGGATGCTCATGGTGGAAAAATACATGTTGATAGTGAGATTGACAAAGGCACCACATTTACTTTATCTTTTACAAACAAATCGGCAGACGCATAGATTAATAAGACTATGTATATATAGTTTGATGGTGTTATTATTCTATACACAAAAGGTCGTCATTGATAATAGTCAACTTCTAAATTTCATTTCTTCAAATACAGATACTTTTAAATTTTAACTAGTTTATTCACTTTATGAAAGAATCATTAATTAAACAATTTGAATTTGAATATTGGAGTAATCATTTGATTTTAGATGCTCTTAAAACTACAAATCCTATTTACGGAAAAGGACTTCA
>DAOOQH010000186.1:0-7209 GCA_035388625.1 Chitinophagaceae bacterium
GGCCATCTGTTAGTCGTGTGAATAATACCCATGGTGATCGTCATTTGATTTGCACGTGCGAACCAATTGAGAGTTATATGCAGAGTTAGGATAATTTATTTATTGATAAAAAAATTTGGGCGTTCGAGCGGGCTATTCAGTGCAAGTCCTCCCCCGATTGCGAAAAACTATCGGTTCGTTTCTCACCTTGTTTTTCTGCATCGGGATGTGGGCTTTCCCTTACTATCCCTAACGCTTTGGGATGCTGTCAGGGTATTCAGCTTATTGCTGACACCCTGCCAGCATCCCAAAAAATTTGAGGCAATGATCATCATTAAAATATTTATCTTTAAGCCCTCCTTTAAAATTAATTATGTATAAATTATTTTTATCCACCTTATTGATAACGCTCGGGTATTCAGCTAGTTCTCAATCTGCATTTTTAAAAAGAAATAGCGACCAGTATTATTTAATAGATCGTTACGATATTTTAAACGGTAGAATTTCTGATAGTTTACACACTTCATTAAATCCAATATCGCAAAAAGATGCCGTTCATTTTCTTGAACACTATGAAGCTTCAAATCAAAATTCACTTACCAAAATTGAAACTTGGGAATTAAATAATTTCATTTCAAAAAATGGTGAATGGAGTACACAAAACGATCGCGCGATCAATTCGAAATATCCAGTTTTTAAAACCATCTATGCCAAAAAAAGTGATATGATTCATTTGAATGAAAAGGATTATACCATTATTGTGAACCCAATTATTTATTATCAGCAATCATTTGAAAGCAATAATTCCAAACAAAATCTTTTTGTCAATACAAAAGGTATAGAAGCAAGAGGAAATATTGGCAAACGACTTGGTTTTTATACTTCACTTACCGACAATCAAGAACGTGGACCCCTGAGTCATCAAAATTATATTCTTTCACATCAAGCCATTCCAAGTGTAACCTATTATAAATCGTTTAAAGAAGAAAAACCCGGCATTGCACAAGATTATTTAATAGCATCAGGATATATCGATGCCGATATTATTAAAAACAAAGTAAATCTCTCCTTCGGTAATGATCGGTTTCATATGGGTGATGGTTATCGAAGTTTATTTTTAAGTGATTTTGGAAGTAACTATTTATTTATGCGATTAAATACTCGGCTCGGTCGTTTTAATTATCAAAATCTTTATATGGAACTTACACCACAATACGCAAGAGGTGGTGATAGACTCTTACCCAAAAAGTATGCTGCCATTCACCATTTGAGTATCAATTTAAATTCATGGTTAAATATTGGTGTATTTGAGAGTGTTGTTTTTGCTCGAAAAGAAATATTTGAATTTCAGTATTTAAACCCCATCATCCTTTACCGCAGTGTTGAACAAAGTCTTGGCAGTCCAGACAATTCAATGCTTGGTTTCAATTTCAAAATCAACACAAAAATTAAGGCGGTTGTATATGGACAGATTTTGTTAGATGAATTTAATTTTTCGCGGATTAAAGAAAACAATGGTTGGTGGGCCAATAAATATGGATTTCAATTGGGTGTAAAAATGGCCGATATGTTTGGTGTAAAAAACTTATTGATACAACCTGAATTAAATATCATACGACCTTATACTTATAGTTATTTTGATTCGCTGGCAGATTTTTCGCATTATAATCAATCATTAGCGCATCCGTATGGATCAAACTTAATGGAACTTAGTTTAAATATTCATTATAAACCAAGTAAAAAAATGTATCTCAGTCTGCGTTCATTTTATAATAAACAAGGAAGAGATACATCTTCGAATATTAGTTTCGGAGGTAATATTTTCAGCTCATATAATAATAGAAATGGTGAGACGGGTATTTATATGTTCAATGGATACTCGTCAGAAGTGTTTTATTCCAACCTCAATTTAGCGTACGAATTAAAAGATAATTTGTTTTTTGATATTGGAGGTGGATACCGAATCGAAAGTTCATCACATCCATCAAACCCAAGCTTTAGTAGTGCTATGTTTTCAGTTGGATTACGATTAAATGCAGTAAGGAGACAATATGATTATTAATACCGATTACACAAAAGTAATAGTCCAATAAAGCATTGAGCTAAACTACTGTGTAATCGGAATGACTGAAGTCAATGACTGGATTTAAACTGAGACTAATCCAGAAGTTTCGAGAGACATTATTGACAGAATCTAATTATGCAATGGCAGCTTCGTAACGCTTTGCTACTTCGTCCCAACTAACTACATTCCAAAATGCAGCTAAATATTCGGCACGACGGTTTTGATAATTTAAGTAATAAGCATGTTCCCAAACATCTACACATAGTATGGGTGTGCCTTTACAATCAGAAAGATCCATTGTTGGATTATCTTGATTCGGTGATGAACAAACACATAATGTTTTATCTTCTTTAACGCAAAGCCAAGCCCAGCCGCTACCAAAACGTGTCATACCAGCATTAGCAAAATCTGCTTTAAATTTATCAAATCCACCTAATTGAGATTCGATAGCCTCTGCTAATTTACCTGTAGGTTGTCCACCACCATTAGGTGATAAAATTTGCCAAAACATTGAATGGTTATAGTGTCCGCCACCATTATTTCGAACAGCCATTGGTAATGTTGACATCATCGCCATCAATTCTTCGATGGTTTTATTTTCGTTTTCTGTTCCAGCTAGTGCTTTGTTTAAATTGTCTACATAAGCTTGGTGGTGTTTACCATGATGTATTTCCATGGTTGTTGTATCGATATGAGGTAAAAGTGCATCGTGTGCATACGGTAATTGTGGTAATGTAAAAGCCATAATATATATTTATTTAGATCGCAAAGGTAAACCATAAACGAAAACTAAATCAAAAGATTCTTTATGCATTTAATACTAACTATTATTTAATACTAAACCACCTTTTGAATTGACTGAACAGCTTTGGTAGCAATATACTGCCATGAAAATACTTGATAAAAAGCTTGATTCTCGTTTCTTATTTCCTTAAGATTGATATCAATAATTGCTTGCGCATACGCTGCCCAATCTTTATCTGCAACTATTTGTAATCGACCTTCAGTACATATTTCATTTACACCTATGGCACCATTCACAGATGAGACACATTTCTTTCCAAAACCTAACGCCTCAACTAATTTCGTTTTAATACCGCCTCCATCTTGTAATGGGTTTAAAAAAATATCGCAAGCTTTAAAATACAAATCAATATCATCAACAAAGCCACAGTAAATAATATTCAATGCAGTAAATTCCTCAAGTTCATTCATCTCTTTGGGTAAGTTTTTACCACAAATCAGTATTTTATATTTAAGGGTTTGCTTCAAAAGCAAGGGATTAATATTGTTTAATATCGCATTCAGTGCATCAAGATTAGGTTTATAATTGAGGGTTCCATTAAATAAAATAATTGTTTCATCATCAGCAATCGTATACAAGGTAGCAATTTGCTTTCTTGCAACAGCAATCTCCTCTGCAGTTGGCAGCATAATAGGTTCAACGCCATAAGGAATTGTTGTGCATTTGGTCTCATTCAAATTAAAATAAAGCTGAGCAAATTTCCTATCCTCATCCGTTTTAAACCAAACATAATCTGCAAACCGATACGCAATACGTTCGTAGTACCATAATATTTTCCACCACCATTTACCAATACTTTTAAAACGTTCGCTTTCAATATTATGCGAATGCACAATCACGCTTTCAGATGAAAAGAATTTGAATAAAACAATCATCCAAGCATAATAAGGATGTTCAAACAAAAGGTGAGTACAATCGTTTTCCTTAGCAATTTTTTTAATCTTAAAAAATAAAAAAAAGTTGAGGTATCGTGTCTTCGAATTTGAAATTTGATTGAGCACAGTATATGCCTCGTTGGCTTCATTTTTTTTAACGGTGATACAGGCAAATGAAACCAATTGAGCAAAATATTTATAAAATAATGCAATGCCTTTTTGTCCACCCATTAAAGCTGGAAAGACTTTGTAAGGCACAATCGAGAGTATTCGTAATGATTGATTTTGTGTATTCACGCGTCAAAGATAATCAAATCTGTGAAGTAGTTTTTTGCCCCCGATTAAAACTGTTCTAAATCATGTTTCTTTTCGGGGACCCTGACTTTGTTTGTCGTAATTGAATGAAAATATTTTTTAAGAACAAATATTAATATCTTATTCCAAATTCAAGTTCAACTTTAAAGTGATTAGAAAAACGCATGCCTTATCTCAACAAAAGGATATCGCCTTTTCTGAACACCTTCCCGCAATTTGTTTCTGCTTCGAGATAATAATAATAGGTATTTTGCGAAGCAAGTTGATTATTAAAATTACCATCCCAACAGTTCAACGTATTATCTGATTCAAATACCCTTTGACCCCAACGATTATAAATTGCAAAATAATATTTCTTAAAGTTCGCTTTATTCATAACGCGTAAACAATCGTTCAACCCATCACCATTCGGCGAAAACGCATTCGGTATATAAAATGAAGTCTCATCATTCTCATAAACATTCACCATAATTGAATCAGTAACAATACATGATCCAATACTAGCCACTACAGTAAAAACAGTTGGTTGCGTTATTGTAGCATTGGTGGTAGATGAATTAGGTGATGATAAATAGGTTGATGGCGACCATGTATAATTTGACGCGCCATTTGCACTCAGCTGAATGGTTTTAATATTGCATTCAATATCGCCACTTTTTGAAATCGATATTTTAGGATCTTCAATCACTTCAATGGTAACACTCGCGGTACCTGTACATCCCGAAGCATCTGAACCCGTAACAATATAAGTTGTTGTAGAACTAGGGTATACCGTTGGATTGGAAACTGATATAGAATTAATATTTGAATTCGGCAACCAACTATAAGTCAGACCACCTATCGCATTGAGTTGAACACTATCACCTAAACAAAGTATTGGATTAGATGGGGTAATATTAATGAATAAACTTGAACCTACATTCACAGTAACAGCACTCGTATTACTACATCCATTTGCATCTGTGCCTGTTACGGTATAGGTGGTTGTTGTTAAAGGAATAAATGGAATACCATTGGTTACGCCACCAGTCCATGAATAGGTAAAACCTCCTGAAGCGGTTAGCGTAGTTGGACTTCCGTTACAAACCGAAACAGAGAAAGCAGTGGCTATTATATTGGGTAGATTATTAGCTACTACAATTGGAATTGAAAAAGTATCTAGCTTACCAGTACTACTAGTTACAATTAATGTCACATTATACGAACCGCTATTTAAGTAATCATGGGTAGGATTTTGAGAACTCGAAAAATTACCATCACCAAAATTCCAATTCCAATTTGTTACTGTTGAATTATATCCTATTGATAAATCGGTAAATTGAACAATGGTTGAATCGCAATTATTAGGATATGAAAATTGAAAATTGGATGCAATTGAATCGGTAACAATATTTGAATGCATATTACATAAAGAGTCTATTTCTTGTAAATTTAACACTCTATCATAGATTCTAATTTCATCCATATCACCGGTATACCAGTAAGGGAAAGTGGCCGAATTTTTTCGTCCGATAAATAAATCATGTGTATTAGACCCGAGTAATCCTGTTATCATATTTGTACTAACCAAAACACCATCCATATAACACTTTACACTTGTCCCATCTGAAACCACTATTACACAATACCAAGTGTCAGGAATAATAAAAGGATTATACCAATATCCTGTTGTCATTCCATTTTGCAAGGCTAAAAAATTTTGAACATTTACATTGACTGGCGAAGAACAGTTAACACCAGTGTATAAACCATCTGAAAAACGAAGCGTATACCATCCAACTAAATAATCAGCATCTCCTTTATCAATAATATCATTTCCATGACATACGCCAGTATAAAATCCTTGTGGTTTTACTAACGCATACATGCTATAAATACCTGTTGGAAAATTTAAAGAAGTTGCATTTGGTACTTGGATATAGTTTGTTGCACCATCAAACGAATAGGCCGTATTAGGAATTCCTGCTTTACCAGGCACAAGCGTTACCCCATTTATTGTCCCATTATTATTATTTCCGCTATTATCATTTGCATTGCCGTTAAAGTCCCAATATGCAACTAAGCCGGCCGACAAATTTATTTGTGCGGAGGCACAATTAGCAAGGAATAGTATGAATAAAATAGTCAGTAAATTTAACTTCATAAAACGCATTTTGGGTATAGAATGTTAATCTTTTAATTTTTAAACCGATAACCTAACCTTCGTAGAATTGACCTTAGAAAAAATTTAATATTTAAAAAAATAAATATAACAAATTTAAGAACAGTTTTGTTAAATGATTGAGTTAAGTTTTTTTCATTTCTTCTTATAAATAAATTTGAGGAAACCTTATATGCACAATATGTTTCAAAAAAGAGAGTTTGAATCTTATTCAATTTCCATCGCCTCGTCATGCTGTTTCTATTGGTACTACCTCCTTCTAAGGATCTAAACATATGAACTGTTTGTAGGGTTTTAATTTTTCCTTTCATAGCTAGATTGGCAACTAGACTCCAATCAGAACCAATATAATTTCCTAATGGTGATTTTTCTAATGCCTCTCTTTTGAAAACACCATAAAAAATTCCATTTTTTCCAACTTTATAAAAATAGTTGAAAACCCTTAGTAGACCTGAATTACTATCTAATGAAAATCCATGTTCCTCAAACATCTTTTTGTTTTGAGCTATATAAATAGAACTACCTGCACAAGATATATAGTCCTTATTCAAACTTAAAAATTCTACACACTTTTCAATATAATCATTTTCAAAATAATCATCATCGCTCAACCAAATAAAATATTCTCCTTGTGCTTGATTGAATAAGTAATTGAAATTATTTTCGCCTCCAATATTTTGATCTTGAATAATGAATCTAATTCTTGAATCTTTTCGAACAAAACCCTCAAGCAAAGCTATGGCATCATAATTAGTAGAATGATTATCAGAAACTAATATTTCAAGATAGGGGTATGTTTGCTCAATTAATTTATTTAAACAATTAGTTAGTTGATCTGGTCTGTTATACGTTGGTACACCAACAGTTACTAATTTGTTTAACATCAATCTTACTTAATTTTTTTCAAAAACCCATCAGGTGCAACACTGATCAATAATTTATTATCAATTTCTCTATTAATTTCAAAACTATCATCCATTTTCAAATATTCAAATAAGGCGGTTTTAGG
>DAOOQH010000187.1:0-7177 GCA_035388625.1 Chitinophagaceae bacterium
AGTAGCGGGCAATTATCTCCTAACAATAGTTGATGCCTTAGGCTGTACTACAGATCAGGTAATTATTCTACTTGAACCAGATCCTGTAAGTGCTATTGTGAATTTAATTGGTGCAAATTGTATCGATTCAAAAGATGGCAAGGCAATTATAGTTGGTCAAGGAGGCCGAGGTGGTTATAAATATTACCTCACACCAGGATTGCATATCAATAAATCAGGCATATTTGTTGGACTTGAAAAAGGTACTTATGTATTGCGTGTTGTTGATACAGCAGGTTGTGAATACAAAACACAAATTACCATTGACCCACCTGCCAATCCACTATCTACCACAATTACTAAACAAGATCTTGCTTGTAATGGTGTAGGTAATGAAGGTAGCGCAACAGCAATTGTTGCTGGCGGTACACCACCATATACTTATTTCTGGAGTACCGATCCACCACAAGTAACACCAAAAGCAAGTACATTGTACTTTGGATATTATGATGTAACGGTAACTGATGCCAATGGATGTACTATAAAAGATACAACGTATATTGAAGAAGGTCCTTGTTGTGATGTTGCATTTATTCCTAATGCATTCTCTCCGAATGGTGATCAAAACAATGATGAATTCAGGGTGCTAACAACTGCTGGAATTGAATTGCTTCAACTTGAAATTTACAATCGATGGGGTAAAAGAGTATTTGCTACCATTGATTATAGAAGAGGTTGGGATGGAACCATTGATGGCAAACAAGGTGCTGTTGATACTTATTTCTATATTTTTAGATACAAGTGTACAAGAGATAATTTGACGTATACTAAGAAAGGGGATATTTTACTTATACGATAAATTTTGCCAAACTAATTATTTAATCCCGCATATCTTATGCGGGATTTTTTTTGCAAATGCCAATTGCAGAATATCTTTGCAACTCAATTAAAAAATATGGTAGACGCATTATTAGGACTTCAATGGGGCGATGAAGGAAAAGGAAAAATAGTTGATTTTTTAGCGAATGATTATCATATCATTGCTCGTTTTCAAGGTGGTCCGAATGCTGGACATACACTCTATATCAACGATAAAAAAGTAGTGCTACATACCATTCCATCTGGGGTATTTCATCCAAATTTAGTGAATGTAATAGGTAATGGTGTTGTTATAGATCCGGTTTCATTTCAGCTTGAATGTGAAGAAATTGAAGCGCATGGAATCGATTTAAAAAAAGTACTTCTAATTAGTGAAAGAGCGCATTTAATTTTACCTAGTCATAAAGCATTAGATAAAGCTAGCGAACTGAGTAAAGGATTAAATAAAATTGGAAGTACACTCAAAGGGATCGGACCAACTTATATGGATAAGACAGGTAGAAATGGTTTACGTGTGGGTGATATTTTACAAAAAGATTTTAAAGATCGATACAATTTATTGAAAGAAAAGCATTTGGTTTTATTACAACAAATGAATTTTGAAGAGGATATTCAACAATGGGAAGATGAATTTTTTGCATCGATTGAAGAATTGCGAAAGCATAAAATTATTTCAGTTGAATTTTATTTGAATGATCAAATTGCAAAAGGGAATAAAATTTTAGCAGAAGGAGCTCAAGGTACGATGTTGGATATTGATTTTGGTACCTATCCATTTGTAACTTCAAGCAATACGGTTACAGCAGGTTTATGCACAGGATTGGGTATTGCGCCAAAGTGGGTGAACAAAGTATATGGTATTAGTAAAGCCTATTGTACAAGGGTTGGAAGTGGTCCGTTTCCAACAGAATTATTGGATGAGGTTGGCGATTTATTACGCAAAACGGGTAATGAATTTGGATCAACTACAGGTCGCCCACGACGATGTGGTTGGATAGATTTAGTTGCTCTGCAATATGCGTGTATGATTAATGGAGTAACCGACTTAATTATCACAAAAGCAGATGTACTTGATGGAATGAATCAAATAGGCGCTTGTACCTCATATACAATTGATGGAGTTAATACAAATCAATTTCCTTATGATGTAACCAATAAAATTATCGAAGCCAATTATGAATATATTGCAGCATGGGATAAAAATTTGTCTGATTGTACATCGAAACAAGATTTACCAGCTTCATTTTTAACACTTGCTCAAATGATTGAAAGTAAAACAGGCGCAAAAATTTCTCATGTTTCAAATGGGGTAGGTCGCGATCAATTAATTATTTTGTAATGGTTTAAATCGATCAATAAAAAAAGTATTAATAACAAATTAGAATGTAACAAATAGATGGTTTTTCAAAATAAAGTAGTCATAAATTAGAAGAAAAAAATATTTTAAAATTTTATGTCGAAAAATTTTTCTGTTTGGAAAATATGTCAAAAATTTACACTAGAAATAGAATAGATCATGAAAGCAAAACCTGAAAAGAAAGTAGTTGCAAAAAAAGCAAGCCCATCAAAAGCAGCAGCTCCGAAAAAAGCAGCATCTAAAAAAAGTATAGATGACGATGATGATGATTTAGATGATGATGATGATTTGGACATTGCCCCTAAAAAAGGAGCAAAGAAGGGAGCTTCTAAAAAAGTTGTTGATGACGATGACGATGACGATGATGATGACGACATCGACGATGATGATTTAGATGATGATATAGATGATGATGATGAGTTCGATAAAGAATTCGAAGAGTTTGATATGCCAACATCAAAAAGCAAAACAAAAGGTCCAAAGAAAAAAGGCGATGATGACGATGATGATTTTAAGATTGATGATGATCTTGGATTAGATTTGTTTGACGATAAGTTTGATGATGACGACGACGATTTTTAAATCGTAACTGACTATATTTATTGCGCATCAACTTGAGGGTTGATGCGTTTTTTTTTTCGGCATTACTTCATCTTAAATTTTGGCTTGGGTATAGGTTTCACATGCTTGCGTTAATCGTTTCGCAATTCGGTTTCTCAAAATGCGAGGGCTTAGTACTTGAACACTTTCTCCAAATCCAAGAATCTCACGTTCTAGTTCAAAATTTAGTACCACATCAATTCGAATAAGAGTACCTTTTTCATCCTCCTTAATAACTGTTTGTGAATTATGTATAGGTTTTGTAATTAAATAAGGTGCGTGTGCTTTATTTATAAGTAAAAGAACCTTATGTGCTCTATCGCTTTCAGATTTTGTAACACCAATTGTATCTTCAAAATAGCGTTCAAAATTGATTCCTTTATATTGAATAAATTTTTCGTTTTTAAGTTCTTTAAATGAAATAATACGATCTAAAGCTAACGTGATTAATACAGGTCCCTTTTTTGCTTTTGCCAATAAGAACCACCTATTTCGATATTCTTTTAATAAGTATGGATAATAGATTTGTTCTTTTGAATCTTTCGCTTTGAACGACTTATATTCAATCAACAAGGGGATTTCGTTAAAAACAGCTTGATACATAGGATTGATAAAATCTAAACCTCTCAATAATGTATTCGTTTCAAATTGAATGCAGTTTTTTCGTTCATCATTCGAAGCATATAAATTGTTTTCAAGTTTTGTAACCATTTCACTCATATCTTCAAAATAGTTAAATCCGTTAAACTGTTTTAACATGCCTACAATTTCTTTCATTTTCTCTAAGTCAGCATAGTTAATAGGTGCCTTGGTTATAGAATATTCTTTGTCTTCATAAGCATAAAACCGTTTTTCTGTTACAATAATGGGCGCATTATAACCCAATTTATCGCTTCTCATGGTTTGAATATCTAACTGAATTGTTCGCTTA
This sequence comes from Chitinophagaceae bacterium, assembly GCA_035388625.1. Taxonomy (GTDB): domain Bacteria; phylum Bacteroidota; class Bacteroidia; order Chitinophagales; family Chitinophagaceae; genus OLB11. Next base: position 3,747 of record DAOOQH010000187.1, read on the forward strand.
CCAATACCAGTATGAATGCCTTCATAGTCATAAAGTGCATTTGATACCGCTTCCATAAGATCTTCTAGTGTCCAACGACGTAGGCGGTTTTGCAAACACTTATCAATTGTTTTGTATCGAATGAGTGCTAGTTTATTAGTGGCCATTGTGTTTATTTAGATTGTAAATATAGAAAATTAGAATTTGTCTGCGCATTACACGTGCGTACTTTATATGATTTTCTACTTCTTCAAAAATTTCTTTAGTTGGTAGACGTGCGTTTCAGCATTATTTCTAAAATATTTTAATATGCGCATATAGACTGCGTATATGTGAAGTCATCTTTGCATTAGAAAAACAAATACAAAATAGATCTTTTACATAATAAAAAAAGTAGTGCTTAAAAAGCAAAAAATATTCCAGCAATGGAATGGCAAGTTAGAATGAAATGCCATCCTAGATGAAAGTTTCTGTAAGGCTTCATAGTATTGAATAGTTTCTATTTCAATATACTGATGTGTATGGCATTTATAATTTGTCTAATCTGTGTGTCGTGGGTTCGAATCCCACTTTCGCAATAGCGAAATATTTCAGCGGTAGAATAACAGGAAACAAGAGGGTTCAACTCCCTCACTATCCCTTCACGGTAGCAGTGGTTGCTTATGGACTAAAACTCCAATCAAAAAAGAAGTGAAACTTTTCAAATTCACACCAAGCACTTCATAAAAGGACGTTCAGTTAGAATTGAAATTTATTTCATAAAAACAATTTTTCAAAAACCTGGATGTTGAACTAGAATCAGAAATTGTTGTCTTCAATTCTTTTAAATTAGAATTGTTATTTATAACAAATCAATTAGGTGAATTCAAGAAAAATAAACTTATTCTACTCCTCATTCCGTATTTGAAAAATGAATGTCTTTTTATAAAGTGTAATAAAATTAAATAAATTATTAAAACATATAAGATGAAAAAAATAACAATAAACACAAATAACGTAGGAATCATTTTTAAAAATGGGATGATTAAAAATGTAATGACTGAAGGTCAATATTGGATTTCCATATTTGATCAAGTAGAAATATTTTCTATGTCAAATCCATTTTATCCAACTATAGAAATGAATATTTTATTACAAAATGATGAGTTGAAAAGTTTATTACAAGTCATTGAAGTAAAGGATAATTCAATAGCTATGCTCTTTATCAATGGTTTGTTTAAACAAATTTTGTCAACAGGGAAGTATTTGTATTGGAATGGTATAAATGAAATAAAGTATCAAATCATAGATTTTACAAATTATGAAATTGATGAAGCAATGGATAAGAATCTTTTAATGAGAAGCGAACTTCTAAATTATGTGAGAGCGTTTCCAATTGATGTATTTGAAAAAGGATTATTATTTATTGAAGGTGAATTTGTTAGAATTTTAGAACCAGGTTTGTATAAATTTTGGAAAAATGCAACAGCGATATCCATTATTAAAACAGATATGCGTCAATTAACCATGGAATTAAATGGTCAAGAAATTTTGACAAAAGATAAAGCGCAATTGAGAATGAACTTTACGTTACAGTATAAAGTGACTGATATTGTAAAAGCTTTAATTGAAAACAAAGAGTTTGATAAACAACTTTATTTACAAGTTCAGTTAGCATTACGAGAAGCCGTTGGTAGATTAACATTTGATGAATTAATGGAAGCAAAAGATACTATTAGTAGAGAAGTGTTGGAAAGAACGAAAGAGAATGCGATTAAACTAGGTTTAGAAATTGCTACTTGTGGTATTAAAGATATTATTCTCTCAGGTGAAATAAAAGATATCATGAATCAAGTTCTGATAGCTGAAAAAAGAGCTCAAGCAAATACTATTACTAGAAGAGAGGAAACAGCCTCAACAAGAAGTTTGCTGAATACTGCAAAATTGATGGAAGAGAATACGATGTTATTCAAATTAAAAGAGATGGAGTATGTTGAGAAAATTGCTGAAAAAATAAATAATATTTCTCTTTCAGGTAATGGACAAATCATTGATCAACTAAAAACAATCTTTGTAAAACAATAAAAATAGAATAAGGTTGATATATTATCAACCTTATTTCAAATCTTTACACAATAAAATGAAATCAATAAATATTTCGTTACTTAATCAAATGCTACTTGATGGATATGTTTCTGTTCAGAAACATCCTGAAACAGAATTATATATTTATAACTACACTGCGAATGCACAGTACGAAAAGTTATGGAATGAGATTACCTTGGCTTGCAGGGGTTTGATTTTGGACGCTGATAAAAACATTGTAGAACGACCATTTGAAAAGTTTTTTAATTTGAATGAAGTGAACAATGAGAACATCCCTTCAAGTAATTTTAATGTGTATGAAAAGATGGACGGTTCACTGGGAATTTTATATTGGTTCAATGAAAGACCTTGTATTGCTACTAGAGGTTCGTTCACAAGCGACCAAGCCATCAAAGGGACTGAAATTTTACATTCAAAATATCAATATCTTATTTCTAAATTAGATAAAACTAAAACTTACTTATTTGAAATTATTTATCCCGAAAACAGAATCGTAGTCGATTATGGTTCAACACAAGATTTAGTTTTGTTAGCAATTATTGATACTCAAACAGGATTCAATGAACCTTTGCAAGAAATTGGTTTTACAATTGTAAATAAATACAACGGGATAAAAGATATTCATGTATTAAAAAATTTAGAAGAAGAAAACAAAGAAGGATTTGTGATTCAATATGATAATGGATTTCGAGTAAAGGTGAAGTTTGATGAATACTTGCGGTTACACAAATTGGTAACAATGGTTTCTAATATCACTGTTTGGGAATATTTAATGCATGAATTATCCTTTGATGAATTACTAGACAGAGTGCCAGATGAATTTTACTCTTGGGTGAAAGAAACTAAAAACAATTTAACACAACAGTTCGAACTTATAGAAAACGAATGCAAACAAAATTTCCAAACTTTTGAAACAGAGAAGGAAACGGCAATCTATTTCATGACCTGCAATTATTCAAATGTTCTATTTTCAATGTGGAAAAATCGGAACTATAAATTACTAATTTGGAAATTGATTCGCCCAAAGTTTGCAAAGCCATTTCAAAATAGAGATGAACAATTAATAGAAAAAATGAAAAAAAAGAATAATAAAATATTGGTTTTAGTAGGTGCACCAGGTTCTGGAAAAAGCACGTATTGTAAGGAATTATTGAAATCTGAAAAGAAATGGGTTAGGGTATCAAGAGATGATTTTAGAACAATGCAATTTCAAGAAACTGAAGGCAATTTAAATACCGAGGGCGCATTGAGTTAAGCAATTGAGGCTAGTATTGAAGCATTTTTAAATCGAGGGTTTAATGTTGTAACAGATGCCACTCATTGTAAAAAGGAATATATCAATCAATACATAAAGCGTTTTAGCCATT